>JANNKS010000406.1:0-2290 GCA_031396425.1 Rhizobacter sp.
AAGTGGAACCAGTACTTGCGCGTCAGGTTCCACACCGTGTCGACCTTGGCGAATGCGGTCTGGCCCATGCCGTACTTGCGCGCATCGATCTCGACCATCAGGAACAGCGCCAGGTAGAAGAGGAGGGTCGGAATCACCGCCATCAGCAGCACGTCGAGGTACGAGATCTTCAGGAACTCGGCGATCAGGAAGGCCGCCGCACCGAGCACCGGCGGCGAGATGATCGCGCCCAGGCCCCCCGCGGCGAGCAGGCCGCCAGCGGCGTTGCGCTCATAACCGGCCTTCGCCAGCATCGGGTAAGCCACCGCGCCGAGCGTCACGGTGGTCGCCACGCCCGAGCCCGACGGGCCGCCCAGCAGAAAGGACGCCAGCACCACGGTGCGGCCGGCGCCGGTGGGCTTGCCGCCCATCGCCGCGAACGAGAAGTCGATGTAGAACTTGCCCGCGCCCGAATATTGCAGGAAGGCGCCGAAGATCGTGAACAGGATGATCAGCGACGACGACACGTCGACCGCGACGCCGTAGATGCCTTCCAGCGTCATGTACATCACGCCCACCAGGCGGCCGACTTCGTAGCCCTTGTGCGTCCACGGCGCGGGCAGCAGCGGTCCGAACAGGGCATAGAGGAGGAACGCCGACGTGATGATCGGCATGATCCAGCCGTTCGTGCGCCGCATCGCCTCGAGCACCAGCACGATGAGCGCGATGCCGAACGCGATGTCCCAGGGGTTCGGCGATGTGTTGCGATCGGTGATGTCGTCGCCGCCGAGGATCAGGTAGGCCGCGACCGCGACCGACAATGCCGCGGCGGCGAAGTCCCACCACATCACGCGGTGCCGGAACCGCGCCGCCACCGGAAACACCAGGAAGCACAGGAACAGCACGAACGCGACGTGCACCGGGCGAAGCGTCTGCGTCGGCACGATCGCGTAGGCCGTGTAGAGGTGGAAGGCCGACATCACGAAGGCGAGCGCGGTCACGAACGCGCCCAGGCCGCCCTTGAGCTTGTTCGCCGCGCCCTCTTCGGCCTCGATGAATTCTTCCGCCTTGTGCAGCGCCTGTTCGCTGACGGCGGCGTCGGGGGCCTGGGGGTGACGCGGAGCTTGGGTCATGGTGGTGGGGCCATTGCCGTACCGCCGTCATACCGGCGAAAGCCGGTATCCACCCGTGGAGGTCGAATCAGTGGATACCGGCCTTCGCCGGTATGACAGGGGCGTGCAGACAGGCGCGGGGACCCGCCTCAGTTAAGTTTGATGCCCTTTTCGGCGAAGTACTTCAGCGCGCCGGGGTGGAACGGAATCGGCGAGGCCGCCGTCTTCTGGTTCTCGAGCCTGAAATTGGCGGCTTCCTTGTGCACGGCGATCAGGTCGTCGCGCTTGTCGAAGATCGTCTTGACGATGTTGTAGGCGGTCTTCTCATCCATGCTTTCATGGCACACCAGGATGTTCATCACGGTGGCCTGCTTGTTGTCGCTGTCCATGCCGCGGTAGACGTCTTTCGGGATCACGTCCTCGATGTAGAGGTTGCCGTACTTCTTGTTCATTGCCGCCACTGCGTCGGCGTGGTCGACCATGCGGATCTTCGTGCCTGGCGTGTTGGCCAGGTCGGTCACGGCGGCGGTGGGCAGGCCGCCGACCCAGAAGAAGGCGTCGATCTTGCCGTCCTTGACGGCATTGACCGATTCGGCAACGCCGAGGCGCTCGCGCTTCAGGTCGCTGTCCTTGTCCAGGCCTGCGGCTTCGATGACGCGAAACGCCATCACCTCGGTGGCGCTGCCAGGCGAGCCGGTGGAGACGCGCTTGCCCTTGAGATCAGACATCTTGTTGACGCCCCGGCCTTCGACGCTCACGACGTGCATGCGGTTCGGATACAGCACCATCAGCGTCTTGAGCGGCACCTTGTTGCCCTTGAACTTGTCTTCGCCGCGCAGCGCGTCCTGGCCCGCATCGGTCATGCTGAAGCCGATGTAGGGCTTGCCACTGCCGATCAGCTTGAGGTTGTCGACCGAGCCACCGGTGACTTCGGCAGTGGCCTGCATGCCGGGCACGTGTTTCGACAGCACGGCCGCCATGCCGCCACCGAGCGGGTAGTACACGCCACCGGTGCCGCCGGTGGCGATCGAGATGTTCTGCGCGGCGGCGCTGAACGACAGCACGAGCCCGGCAAATAGCAGGCCGCTGGCGGTTCTGAGGGTGATCACGGGCTCTCCTGGAGTAAGACAAGCGCCAGCCGCAGCAGGCCGGTGGATGATTTCATTCTGGCATGCGAGCCCGGGTGCAGGCCTACAGAC
>JANNKS010000444.1:0-2782 GCA_031396425.1 Rhizobacter sp.
GATCAGCGCGCCCTCGGCCCCGGTGAACGGGGTGTGCCGGCTCCAGCGCGGGCTGCGCAGCCAGGTGCCGGCCGGGTACTCGCCTTGCTCGTCGCGGAACAGGCCCTGCAGCACCAGGAACTCCTCGCCGCCGGGGAGCGAGTGGCTGTTGAAGCGCGTGTCGGGCGCCCAGCGCACGAGGGCCGTGCTGATGCCGTCGAACTCGTGCAGCGGCAGCACCTGCAAGCCCGGCACCAGGCCCTGGCGCCAGGTGGCACGCGTGGTGTCGATGCGCACCGGGGCGTCGTCGCCGGCGGCAAACTGCCACAGCTTGACGAACAGCGTGCAGCCGCCGCGCGAGAAGGGCGCGTGCGAGCTGCCGGGCGGGTTGCGCATGTAGGTGCCGGCCGGATGGTCGCCCTGCTCGTCGGAGAAGGTGCCGTCGAGCACCAGGAATTCCTCGCCGCCGCCGTGCGTGTGGCGAGCGAATCGCGCGCCGGCGTCGTAACGCACGATGCTGGTGGCGCGCGCCACTTCGCCGCCGATGCGGTCGAGGCGATGGCGATGCACGCCGGGTTCGGGCGAGGGCACCCAGTTATCGGCATCGGGGCCCGGCACGACGACGCGCTGGTCGAAGTCGGCGTTCAGGTGAACGGTGTCCATCCTCACATTCTGCCGCCCAGGGTCATGACGAAGAAGTTGCCGGTGAAGTCGGGCACCAAGAAGATTTCGCGAAGCTTCGCATAGCGACCCTGAAGAGACGTCCGCTGCCCAGATCTGGTCGCCCCGCAGCGGAGGGCACACATCGGCAGGCGGAAAGGGAGCAAGACCATGCCACTGCTGGGCTCCCAGCCCTCAATTCACCCCTTCAATCGGCGCGAGCAAGTCCTCGAGAAAGAATGCCGACAGTGCTGCGCGCCCGGTGAGCCCGGCCTTGGCGTAGATGGCGCGCGCATGCTCGCGCACCGTGCGCTCGCTGCCCGCGCGCACGGCGGCGATCTCCTTGGTGCTCAGGCCCTTGAGCAGCAGCAGCGCCACCTCGCGCTCGGCATCGGTGAGGCTCCAGCGCGTGAACTGCGCGTCGATCGCCTCACCCAGCCCGTTGAGCAGCGAGCGCGACTCGTTGCGCCAGCGCTGGCCCTGCAGGCGCGCCACTTCGAGGTCGCGGATGATCTGCAGATGCTCGTCGCGCTGGCGCCGCGAGATGCCGAACAGCAGCACCACGCCGACGCTCGTGATCACCACCGGTGTCACCTTCAACACCTCGAGCAACAGCTCCAGCGGCCCGGCAGCCGGCTCCTCGATGATCTCGATGCCGACCAACACCGCGATGCCGACCAACACGGCAACGAGGGCCCCGTTGCGGGTGCGTGCATCGATGAGCTCGTTCATGGCTGACCAGGCCTCGTGCTTGTTTCAGGGGGCGGGCAACGCCGCGCAGCGCGCGTCGAAGTTGCAGCCGACCAGTTGCACGGATTTGCCCTGAACCGGCTTGGTTTCGAGAAAAAATCCGATGCCGCGCGCATAGTACTTGAGCGCATAGATGCCGGGCTCCTTGGCCGAGAAGTTGCGCGTGACGACGCAGTCGCGGTTGTTGCACAGGTGCCGCGCCAGCTCGCGCGGCACCAGCCGGTCGAGTTCGCCGCCTTGGCCATGACTGTAGGTGACGCTCAGCACCTGGGCCACGTCCTCGGCATTGCCGAGCGAGAATTCCTCGCGATAGACTTGGCCAACGCGCGGGCGGCCCGGCATGATGATGCCGCCCTTGTCGCCATCGACGCCGTGCTTGAACGAACCGTCACGGCTCACCAGTTCGGGGCGCTGCGGGCGGTCGCCTTCGAAGAACTCGTAGTCTTTCACCTCCTCGCCGCAGTACCAGGTACTGCCGTCGCGGGCAGCGCCGAACCAGTCGTCGGTGGCTTCCTTGAGCTTGCCGTCGACCGACACCAGATCGCGCATGACGATGCAGGTGACGCCGGCGACAAGCTTGGTCTCGTCGAGGATTTCGGTGATCACGGTTTCACCACCGCCGCGGTATTCACGCTTGTTGCCGATGGTCAGCGGGAAATAGGGGTTGGGGTTGGAAAGCCGGCGGAAGTCGGCATCGAACAGATCGGGTTCGAACGGCGGGTCGTAGCGCGCTTCGTCGATCATCGCGCAGATGGCGCGGCGCGCGTCGTGTTGGGCCTTGCAAGCAGTGCCGGCCTGGGCGCGCGCCTCGCTGGCCTCACGCAGGCATTGGGTGCGTGCCCGGGCGTCGCTGACATTCACGCATTTGGCCCGCGCCTTGTACACATCGTCGCGCGACTCCAGCGTGCAGGCGGTGAGCATCAGCCGCGCCGTGGTGGAGCAGTAGGCGCGGTCGCGCGGATCTGAGTCATCGTCGTCGTCGCGGGCCAGGGCCGCACCCGAGGCCAGGGCCAAGGCCAGCGCGGCGAGGACGCCGGCTCGGGTCTTGGCGCCGAGGGTGCGCAGGAAGGAACGCTTGTCCATGAAAAGCTCCTATGAGGTGAGACGGACCCGGACCGCAGCCGGTCCGGATATGTCCGGCAGTGGTGCCGAACACAAGCCCAGATTGCGCTTGCCGCCTCGGCAACGCCATTGGCGGGGTGACCTACGCGCCGTATTTGCCGCCTGGCGCTTTGACGTAGGCGAACGCGCCGCGCTGCGGTGCCCCGGGATGGCCACACAATCTCGCACGGCAACGCAACGCAGGGAGGGTGGATGAAAACCTGGCGCCATGGCCTTGGGATGCTGGCGCTGGCCCTGGCGGGCACGGCCGCGCAGGCCGACCGGTCCAAAC
>JANNKS010000476.1:0-6857 GCA_031396425.1 Rhizobacter sp.
CCGGGCGCGCAATTCGAGCGTCTTGAGCGCCATCAGCGACACCGCCATCGTGACGCCGGGCTCCTTGCCGAACAGGGAACGGAACGACCACAGCGTCAGCCCGGCGGCGATCGCCAGCACGACCACCAGCACCCAGCGCCCCGGCAGCGCGGCGTGGCCGACCGCCAGGTAGGCGCGCCACAACAGCACCGTCGCGGTGAGCGCGGTGCACCACACCGGCAGGTGCGACACGTGCGGCGCCACCGTCCAGGTGATCACGCCGAGCAGGAACCGGGTGTCGCGCGTGTCGCGCGGCAGGTGCTTCCAGCCCGGCCAGCGGGGCAACGTCAGCGCCACAGCGCGAGCGCCTCCAGACAACGGCGCCGGTGCGCGTCGCCGCCCGCCACCGGGAGCTGGCTGCCGGGCAGCAGCAACGCGTAGTCCACACCAGCACGCTGCGCCGCCAGCACCCACGCAGCCAGGCGCGACAGGCGCTGCTCGTCGTTCAGGCCGACGCAGTGCTGCCAGTCGAACTGCATTTGCTGGTGCACGGCGACGCTGGTGTCGCGGCTGACCAGTTCGCCACCACTCTCGAGCGCCTTGGCGGCTTTCTTCCAGACCACGAGCTTGAGTGCGTCGCCGCGCCGGTAGGTGCGCACGCCTTCGACTTCGCCACTGCTGCCCTGGCGCTGTTCGGCACCGCCGCCGGGCACCGCACGCGCCATCGGCAACGGCGCAGCCGGCTGCTCGGGGCGCGGGTACACCAGCAGGCTGGAGGCAGGCCGCCAGACCGTCCAGGCCCGGAACAGGCCGAGCGGAAAGCGCGTTTCGCATTGCAGCGCCGGCAAGGGGTGCAGGCCGCGCTCGCCTGGGACGAAGCTCACCTGCGTGCTCGCCTGGCCGCGCGCAGGCACGTTGGACCAGCTGACCTGGTGTCCACCGCTGGACAGCACACTCAAGCCGACGCCGAAACGGGCCCGGTCCGGGCTGGTCAACACGCATTCCAGCAAGGCCCCGTCGCCGGCGAACACCGGTGCGGGGGGACGCACGTGCAGCGTCAGGCCGCGCAAGGTGCTGTGCGTGATGTGCAGCGAAACCGCTCCGCTGCCGGCGAGCAAAAAAGTCAGCACGTAACCGAGGTTGAGCTGGTAGTTGAGGGACGCCACCAGCAGCACCAGCAGGGTCGCCGCGAACATGAAACCAGCCCGCGTGGGCAGGATGTAGATGTTGCGTTGCGTCAGCAGCCGGGTGTCGCTGGGCGGTTCACGTTTGCTGACCCAGGCACGAAAGCGCAGCTGCACCCAATGCGCAGGCAGGCCCAGGGGCGTTCGCGGTGGAACCGGTGCGGTGCGCCGATCGGGAAGCGCGGTCGTGTTCATGATTGTTGGGGCAACCCCTTGTGCCGAGCTGGGCTGGTGCCGGCCACCTCAAGGCAGCGCGACCGCCTCGATCATCGCGCGCACCTGCTCGATCCGGCCCCGGCCCGCGCCGGCCACCGGCATCAGCCGGTGTGCGACGGTCTGCGGCAGGATGGCCTGAATGTCGTCGGGGGCTACATAGTCGCGCTGATCGAGCAGCGCGCGGGCCCGCGCTGCGCGCAGCACGCCGATGCCCGCCCGTGGGCTCAAGCCCGCGACGAACCAGCGCCCCGAACGGGTCGCGGCGATCAGGGCTTGCAGATAGTCGAGCAATGCCGAAGAGGCGTGCACCGCCGAAACAGCCTTCTGTGCGGCGAGCATGTCCTCGGGTGACATCACGGCGCGCAACGCCTGGATCGCGGCGCGCCGGTCTTCACCGGCGAGCAGGGCGCGTTCACTCGCCTGGTCGGGGTAACCCAGCGTGATGCACATCAGGAATCGGTCGAGCTGGGATTCCGGCAGCGGGTAGGTGCCCAACTGGTCGCTTGGGTTCTGCGTGGCGATGACAAAGAACGGTCGCGGCAGCGGCCGGGTTTCGCCTTCGACGCTGACCTGGTGGTCCTCCATCGCTTCGAGCAGGGCGCTCTGGGGCTTCGGCCCGGCGGGATTGATTTCGTCGGCGAGCAACACCTGTGCGAACACCGGGCCAGGGTGGAAGACGAACGCCTCCTTGGCGCGTTCATAGATGCTCACGCCGATCAGGTCAGCGGGCATCAGGTCGGCGGTGAACTGGGTGCGCGAAAATCGCAGGCCCAGCGAGACCGCCAGCGCGTGCGCCAGCGTCGTCTTGCCGACCCCGGGCACGTCTTCGATCAACAGGTGGCCGCCCGCGAGCAGGCAGGCCACGCAGTCCTCGATCTGGATGCGCTTGCCAACAACGATCGTGCTAACCTGACTGATCAATTGCGAGAGTTGTCCGGCCAGCTGTTTGCTCATCCGGGCACGTTACCCGAAAAAACCTGACTCAAAAGCACGATGTCCACTGCCTATTTCACACACCCGGAGTGCCGCGGCCATGACATGGGCCGCGGGCACCCGGAAAGCCCGCAGCGGCTCGACGCCATCGACGACCACTTGCTTGCAGTCGGGCTGGAGTTGGCCTTGAGCCGGCAAGACGCGCCACTGGTCGACCTGCAGCATGTTCAGTTCGCCCACAGTGCCGGCTACGTGAGTGAAATGCGTGACCTGCTGGCGGGCGTGGCAGCCAGCGGCGAGCCACGTGCGCTCGACCCGGACACCCTGGCCAGCGCCGGCACCTGGAACGCGGTGCGGCGCGGCGCCGGGGCCGCGGTGGCCGCCACTCAGGCGGTCCTGAAAGGGGAGTTCGAGAACGCCTTCTGCGCGGTGCGCCCGCCCGGCCACCATGCCACGCGCGACCAGGCGATGGGTTTCTGCTTCTTCAACAATGTCGCCATCGCAGCGCGTTATGCGCTCGACGTGGGCGGCCTGGAGCGTGTCGCGGTGGTCGACTTCGACGTTCACCATGGCAACGGCACGGAAGACATCGTGGCCGGCGACGACCGCATCCTGATGGTGAGCTTCTTCCAGCATCCGCTCTACCCGGGCAGCGGCGGCATTCCGCTGGGCACCAACATGGTGAACCTGCCGGTGCCACCCTACACCAAGGGGCCCGAGATCCGCAGTCTCATCGAAGCGAACTGGATGCCCCCTCTCGAATCGTTTCGCCCGCAGATGATCTTCATCTCTGCGGGTTTCGACGCCCATCGCGAAGACGGTCTCGGCCAACTGGGGCTGGTGGAGGCCGACTACACCTGGATCACCCAGCGCATCAAGGCAGTGGCAGATCGACACGGCCAGGGGCGCATCGTGTCATGCCTGGAGGGTGGCTACAACCTGAGTGCGCTGGCGCGCAGCGTGGCGGCGCATCTGCGCGTGCTGGCCGGCGTGTGTGCAGGTATCGCACCGCGTTGTTGACGTGACGCCGATGGCCCGCGCGCTGGACACCCACGAAATCACCGACCTGCTCGGCGCGCTGGCCCAGCCCGGCGCGCTGACCGAGCTGGCGGTGCTCGCCCTGTGCATGGCATTCGCCTGGGGCCTGGTGCGCCTGTGGCGCGGCGAAAAGGCACCTGAGGGCTCGATCTGGTTCGGCAAGCACCTGGTCGATGGGGTGTTGTTTCCGGTGCTGGCGCTGGCGTTCGCTTACGGCGCACGCCTGCTGCTCAGCGGCAGCATCAAGCCGGCCGTGTTCAAGCTCGCCATTCCGATTCTGCTGTCGTTGGTCGTGATCCGTCTGAGCGTGCGCGTGCTGGGCGCAACGTTGCCGCGTGCCCGCTGGGTGCGATCGATCGAGAAGTCGATCTCCTGGGTGGCCTGGGTCGGTGTGATTCTCTGGGTGACCGGCGTGCTGCCTCTGCTGCTCGAGGCGATGGACGACGTGAGCTGGAAAATCGGCGGTGCGCGTGTCAGCCTGCGCAACGTCATCGAAGGCACGGTCACCGCCGGTCTGGTGATGGTGCTGGCGCTGTGGGTGTCGGCGGCCATCGAGCGGCGTCTGCTGCGCGGCAGCGGCGACACGTTGTCGTTTCGCAAGATGGCGGCGACGATCGTGCGCGCTGCGCTGCTGCTCGTCGGCCTGCTGCTCGCACTCTCGGCCGTGGGCATCGACCTCACCGCGCTCAGCGTGCTGGGCGGCGCACTCGGCGTCGGCCTGGGCTTCGGGCTGCAGAAGATTGCTGCAAACTATTTTTCAGGTTTCGTCGTGCTCGCCGAGCGCAGCCTGCGCATCGGCGACATGGTCAAGGTCGACAACTTCGAGGGCCGCATCACCGACATCCGCACCCGGTACACCGTGATCCGCGCGCTTAACGGCCGCGAGGCGATCGTGCCGAATGAGTTGCTGATCACGCAACGCGTCGAGAACAGTTCGCTCGCCGATCCGCTGGTGTCGTTGACGTGCAGCGTCCAGGTGGCCTACGGAAGCGACGTGCGCGCCTTGCAGGCACGCCTTGAAGCCGCCGCCGCGGCGGTGCCGCGCGTGCTCGCCGAGCCGCCGCCCAATTGCCAGCTGGCCGCTTTTGCCGCCGACGGCATGGACCTGAACCTGCACTTTTGGATTCGCGACCCCGAGAATGGCCAGGGCCAGGTGCGTTCTGAAGTGAACCTGGCTATTCTGGACACTCTGCAGGCTCTCGGCATCGAGATTCCCTTCCCGCAGCGGGTGGTGCACTCCGTTCCAGCGGTGTCGAGCTGAGGTGAGGTTGCGGCCGCCGGCGATCAGGTCGACTCGTCATCGCAGCGTCCGTCGGACGCTGGCTGCGGTGCTGCTGATCGAGCTCGCCGCCTGTGCCCATCCGCCCGCGAGCCAGGGCCTTGCCGATGTCACCCTTCAGCCTCGCGGCGCCCCCGAAGCGGGCAGTGGCTTTGCCGCCAAGGAAGGCGTGTGGGCGCGTCACTTCATGGTGGCGGCTGCGCACCCGCTCGCCACCGACGCGGGTTATCGCATCCTGCGGGCGGGTGGCAGCGCGGTCGATGCTGTGATCGCCGTGCAGATGGTGCTGACCCTGGTGGAGCCGCAATCGTCGGGCCTGGGTGGCGGGATGTTTCTGTTGCATCACGACGGCAAGGCTGTGCAGGCCATCGACGCGCGCGAGACCGCGCCGGCCGCCGCCACGCCGGGTCTGTTCCTGCAGGACGGCAAACCGATGAGCTTCCTGCAAAGCGTGGTCGGCGGCCGTTCGGTGGGCACGCCTGGCGTGGTGCGCGGGCTTGCGCTGGCACATCGATTGCACGGCAGACTGCCCTGGGCTTCGTTGTTCGATCCCGCGATCGAGCTTGCCGAGCAGGGCTTCGTGATCGGCCCGCGACTGGCGACGCTGTTGACCGACCCAGCGGCGCGGCCCTTGCGGCTCGACCGCAATGCGGCCGCGCATTTCTTCGAGGCCGACGGCGCGCCCAAGAAGGCGGGAACGGTCGTTCGAAACCTCCCGCTGGCGGGGGTGTTCCGAGCGCTGGCCACTCAGGGCGAATCGGCGTTCTACGACGGCCCCCTGGCGCGCGCCATGGTCGACACAGTGCAGGGGCATGCCACCAACCCGGGTGGCCTGAGCCTTGCAGACCTGGCGGGCTACCGGGCGCTGATTCGTGAGCCGCTGTGCTTCAACCACCGGTCCTGGCGCCTGTGCGGCATGCCGCCGCCTTCGTCGGGCACACTCGCCATTGCCCAGATGCTGGGCATGCTTGAACAACGCCGGCTAGCGCTGCCGCCGCCGCAGCCATCGGCCTTGGGGCTCGAGCCGGGTGCGGACGCCGTGCATGTGTTCAGCGAACTGGGTCGGCTCGCGTTTGCCGACCGGGCACGGTTCGTCGCCGACCCCGATTTCGTCAGCCTGCCCGGCGGTGCGAGCACGACCCTGCTCGATGCGAACTATCTGCGGCAGCGTGCCGCGCTGATCGGCGAGCGAAGCATGCAACGGGCCATGCCAGGGCGGCCGCCGGGTTCCGAACTGGCCCAGGCCGACGATCTCAGCCTGGAGTTGCCGTCCACCTCTCACGTGTCGATCGCGGACGGGTTCGGCAACACGTTGGCGATGACCAGCACGATCGAAAACGCGTTCGGCGCCCAGATCATGGTGGGTGGCTTCCTGCTCAACAACCAGTTGACCGATTTTTCGTTCCTCCCCGAGGCGGACGGCCTGCCCATCGCGAACCGGGTCGAGCCCGGCAAACGGCCTCGTTCCTCGATGGCACCGATGCTGGTGTTCGAGCGCAGCAGCGGTGCGCTGGTGGCGAGCCTGGGCTCGCCCGGTGGCTCGGCGATCATCAACTACGCAGCCAAGGTCTTGCTGGCGATGTTCGACTGGGACCTTGACATTCAGCAGGCGATCACCTTGCCCAACTTCGGTTCGCGCAACGGGCCCACCGAACTCGAGCAGGGGCGCGTGACGCCGGCATTGATCGAGTCGCTCGAGCGGCGTGGCCATCAGATTCAACTGGTCCCGATGACCAGCGGCGTTCAGGGTCTGCAGCGTCGCAAGCGCGCGGAGTCCGCGGAGTGGTTCGGCGGTGCGGACCCGCGCCGCGAGGGGACCGTTCGCGGCGACTGAAGGTGCAGCCGCGCCTGCGGGCGCCGGGCCGGCGGTGGCCCCCTGAACGGTGGAAGAACCCGGGCGGCTCAGCCGTCTTTCGGATCTGGATCGGCGTCGATCGGCATCGCCATGGTGGCAAGCCGGCTGGGATTGCTTTGCTCCCAGAGCGCACCCGGGGCGGTATCGACATTGGTACTGACCGAATGCATCAGCGACAGGCTGGCGCGCGACCCGATCTGTCGCAGTGATTGCAGTTGACGTTGCGTCCACTGCACTGGCGCGCCGACCTGCTCGCAGCTGAATACGCCGAACACCTGGCCGTTCACCGAGAAGCACACTTCGAGGACCGAGTGCACGTCCAGCGGCAACAGATAGTTCGCCAGGAAACCCTGCAACGCCGGGTGGCTGCGGG
>JANNKS010000504.1:0-3853 GCA_031396425.1 Rhizobacter sp.
TCAAGCGGTCCTCGTCGGTCAAGTGCAGTTCCGTTTGGCGCATGGCAACACCTCCGTGCATCGAGTGGCGATGACGAGAGTGTATTCATGTTCCGTTACTTACGTGTCAATGTACTAGTTGCCCAGCCCGTACTTCTGCGCGTTGTTGGAGATGATCGCCGCCGCCAGCACGCGCGGAACGTACTCGCGGGTTTCCTCAGGCAAAAGCTTGAGCCGGTATAGGTGCCAGAAGTCGCGTTTGTCTTTGCGGAAGCCACCGGGTTCGCGGGCCACGTGGCGCAGCGCCCGCCGCACACCGTTCTCGCCCCGGTTGTAGCTTGCCAATACGAGCATGAACGAATCCTCGCCGAATTCCGAGAGCAGGTTCGCCAGGTATGAGGCGGCCGCCTTGGTCTGCTTGTCGGGGTCGAGGCGCTCGTCCACGCTGCCGTTCACGGTGAGCCCGAGCGACTGCGCGGTGGTGCTGGTCATCTGCCAGAGCCCCAGCGCGCCGGCCCCGCTCTTGGCGTTGGGGTCGAAGCCCGATTCGACCCAGGCGATATAGGCCATCTCATCGGGCAGGCCGAGGGCGCCGAAGTCCTTGGTGATCGCCGGCCAGTAGCGCTGCTTGCGGCCATGCATGAACTTGAGATTCCCGGCCGAACTCAGTTCATCGATGTGGTGCTGCAGCCGCTCGCGGAAGATCGGCGGGATGGCGTAGGTCGAGGCGTTGAACTTGACGAGGATCTTGCGGATCTCGCGATCAAGTTCATCGCCGCCGGCCGAGAGCTGCGCCGCGCGCGCCTCGTCCTTGCGCTGCAATTCCTCGAGGGTGGTCTGGGCCGTGCCGGTCAGCGCGACGAGCCTGTCTTCCATTTCCGCCAGACTCGCCGAGTCGGTCTCGGACTGCATGCGTTGCTGGAGGGCATGGATCTGGCCGTCGATCGCGGTCTTGGCGTCGACCAGCCGGTCGATCTGCTGCTGCTGGAAGAAGATCACCACAGCCAGCAGGCCGATGACCACCAGCGCGCCGCCGCCCACGCCGGTGATGACCTTGAGCCATTTGCTCTGGGTCCGGCTCCTGACCTCCTCGGTAGCCTGGTTCATCCTGCGCGCCAGGATCTGCACCGTGTCGCCCGAGCTCCGGCCCCCCGCCAGGGCCCGGCGTTCGGCGACTTCGTGCGCCGCTTCGTCGGCGATGCGAAGCGCGCTCGTATCGTCTGCCCCCGATTTCAGGACGCTGGCCAGACGCTGCGCGTCGTGCCGGGCGTCGTAGATCCGGTGCGACCCGCTTGGCGCGCCGGCGATGGTATCGGCCATCGCACCCCCTGCCACGGTCGGCATGCTTGCCGGGTCGATCTCGACCTCGACCTCGGGCCCGTCCGGGTGGCCGAAGCGCAGCCGGTCGCCTGACTTGAGGGCGTGTTTGGTGACCTTTCGGCCGTTCAGCAGGGTGCCGTTCTTGGAACCGGTGTCCACCACCAGGCACACGCCGTTTTCGAACAGGATCTGCGCGTGGTGGCTGGAGACGAGCGCGTCCTGAGACGAGTCGACGAAGCGCAGTTCGGCGTTGACGCTGCGCCCGACCCGCACCGGCCCTTGCCCGTAGCTGACGGTGGTGCCGCTGCGACTTCCCGAGACGAACTTGAGGCGGATCACCGTTGCTCCGTGGGGCGAGGCTCAGAGGCTGAGAGGCAATCGCATGCACCCGCGCGGGGGTGGCCATGGGCGCTGGCGTAGGCGCGATGCGCGGCCTGGGGTTTCGCCCTGGAAAGCGGCGCAACACCCGCCAGCACCCTTGGGTACCCCGGCCCTTCGGGTAAGCCCCCAAAACAGGCCCACTCGTCGTTGCAAATGCTCGTTGGGGCCCAACCCCAACTGCGCTTTGCGCCTAGATTGGGCCTGTTTTGGGGGCTTACGCGGGTGCATGCGATTGCCTCTCAGCCTCTCAGTCCAGCTTGATGCCCAGGTCCACGGCGACCTTGACCCACACCGGCACGTCGCGCGCCCAGTCGGCCCGCGTCTCGTCCAGGTTCTTCGGCTTGTTGGGTATGGCGAAGGTCTCGCGCAACGCGGCTGCCCTTGCGGTGTTGGCGCCTTCCACCACCACCTGACTCAGCGCACGCAGCACTGCCTCGGGCGTGCCCGCCGGGGCCATCAGCGGCAGGCCGCCCTCCAGCTGCACCAAGCGGCCTGGCACGCCTTGCTCTACCAGCGTGGGCACGTCGGGCAACTTGGGGCTGCGGTAGGCGCCGGTCACGCCGATCGCTTTCACGCCGCGCGAAGCCACGGTGTTGAAAGCCTGGAAACTGCCGATGGCCACCTGCACCTGGCCCGACGCGACGTCGATCCACATCGGCGACTCGCCCTTGTAGTTGATCGAGACGATCCGGGTGCCTTCGCTGCGGTTGGCCTGGTCGGCCACCATCTGCGGGTAAGAACCGGGCGCGTAGCTGCCCATGTTGATGTCGTTGGCCTTGGCATAGGCCACCAGCTCGCGGTAGGTGTTGATGCCCAGCTTCTCGGGCACGCCCACCACCAGCGGGCCCGAGGGGAACAGCGCCACCGGCACGATGTCCTTGTCCAGGTTGTAGGGCAGCTTGGTGTACAGCACGCGGTTCTGCCACACCGTGCCTGAAGTGGTCATCAGCAGCGTGTAGCCATCGGGCGGCGACTTGGCTACGGCGTCGATGCCGATGACGGCACCGGCACCTGGCTTGTTGTCGACGACGGCCGTGACACCGAATTTGGCCGTCAGGTGTTCGGCGTACAGCCGCGCATAGGCGTCGGTCAGGCCACCGGGCGGAAAGGCCACCACGATGCGTATCGGCTTGGTGGGCCAGTCGCCAGCGGCGCGCGTGGCGGGTTTGATCTCGCTCGTCTGCGCACGCGCAGACGGCAGGGCCGCCGCGGCCGCGACCATGGCAAGCAGGCGGCGGCGCGAGCAAAGGCCGGATCGGGCCATGGTGTCTCCTTGGGGTCTTCTCTTCAGACCGGGTGGATCCATGGTGCCTGACAATTTGCGCTTCGCCCATCGGCGGTTGCCCGTAGCTGCCGACAAGGATTTACCGGGTGATCGACCGGTGAACTCTGAAACTTGACGTGCGCTGGAGTCAAGTGCCCGTGGCCGCCAAGTTCTGCTGCAAGGCCGGGCGTTCAGGTGCCGTGCGTAGGAAGATTCTGACCAACGGGCCGCCTGCGCGCCGATCCCTGCGTCTGCGCCGCCAGCACCATAATGGCCGCACCCTTCAAACGACGAAGCAGTCAGGGAAAAAGTCCTGGCCGAAGGAGCATGACGATGGGCCACAAGAACACGATCTGCATCTGGTACGAGAGCAGTGCCGAAGACGCCGCGCGCTTCTACGCCAACACCATTCCCGACAGCGTGCTGGGCGCGATCCGACGCGCACCGGCCGACTACCCGTCCGGCAAGAAGGGCGATGTGTTGACGGTCGAGTTCACCGTCGTCGGCATCCCTTGCGTCGGGCTCAACGGCGGACCGCGGTTCAAACACAGCGAAGCGTTCTCGTTCCAGATCGCCACCGACGACCAGGCCGAAACCGACCGCTTGTGGAACGCCATCGTCGGCAACGGCGGGCAGGATAGCCAATGCGGATGGTGCAAGGACAAGTGGGGCGTGTCGTGGCAGATCACGCCGCGCGTGCTGCTCGACGCGGTCACCGGCCCCGACCCGGCGGCGGCCCAGCGCGCGTTCGAGGCGATGATGCCGATGAAGAAGATCGATATCGCGAAGATCGAGGCCGCACTGCGCGGCTGACTCAACGACTGACTACAAGGAGCAACTGATGTCCTACATCGACGGTTTCGTCATCGCGGTGCCGACCGCGAACAAGCAGAAGTTCATCACCCACGC
>JANNKS010000523.1:0-5820 GCA_031396425.1 Rhizobacter sp.
CCCGGGTGAGCATGGCGCTGTCCGAAGGCGGCAAGACGATTCCGCTGTCCGACAGCCTGGTGGCCGCCGGCAAGATCGGCGCGTTGTTGCGGGTCCAGAAAACCGACCTGGTCGATGCACGCAACCTGCTTGGCCAGATGGCGCAGGCGCTGGCCGGCGCGGTGAACAACCAGCAGGCGCTTGGCCTGAGCCTGGGCCAACCGCCCGTGAGCGGCGCGCCGCTGCTCGACACCGGCGCGATGCGCGTCGCCCCGTCCTACAACAATGCCAAGGCGGGCGGCGTTGACGTGGCGTCGTATGTCAACGGCAGCGGTGTTCGCGTGCCCAGCGTGGGCATCACGATCACCGACCCGAGCCAGTTGCAGGCGAGCGACTACGAACTCGGCATCGACCCCGCCGCTGCGCCCGGCACCTACCAGCTGACGCGCCTGCGCGATGGCCTGGTGCGCAGCATCACCGCGGGCGATGTGGTGGACGGGTTGCGCATCGACATCGCTGGCCCCGCGCCGGTGGCGGGTGACCGCTTCCTGCTCCAGCCGGTGGGCAGTGCGGCCGCCAACCTGCGCCGCGTGCTCGAAGATCCGAGGGGCATTGCCGCGGCCGCACCGGTCACCGCGACGGTGGCCAACACGAACACCGGCACGGCCAGTGTCGCCTCGCTGCAGGCGGTCAGCACCAGCCTGGACCCGACGCTCACGGCCAACATCACCTTCACCTCCGCCACCGGCAACTACGATTGGGAGTTGCGCGATGCCAGCAACGCGCTGGTGGGCAGCGGCTCAGCGCTGTGGCAGGCCGGCACGCCGATCGCGTTGAACGGCTTCGAGCTGCAGCTGGCCGGCGTGCCGGCCAATGGCGACACGCTGGCGGTTCAGAAAACCGCATTCCCGGCCGGCAACAACGGCAACGCGCGCGCCTTGGTCGCGCTGCGCGACGCTGCGCTGGTGGGCGCGGTGGCTTTGGGCGGCGGCAACCTGCTGCCCGGCGCCAGCCTGACCGACGCCTACACGAACGCGATGACCGACATTGCCGTGCGCGTGCAGGGCGCCCACCTGACGGCCCAGGCATCGGGCACAGTGCTCGCGGAGGCGAAAGCCGCGAACGATGACGTGTCCGGCGTCAATCTCGATGAAGAAGCGGCACGCCTGATCCAGTTCCAGCAGGCCTACCAGGCGGCGGCGAAGATGCTGCAGGTGGCGCAGTCGGTGTTCGACACGCTGCTGCAGTCGACCGGCCGATAGCGTTTACAAGCCCTATGCCCCGCGGTGCCATCGACCCGGCCTGACCCGCCCCGCATCAACGCGCCACGATTTCAGGAGAACCCCGCATGACGACGCGCATCGCCACCTCGAACGCCTTCGACAGCTCGATCGATTCCTTGATGACCCGTCAGCGCGGCCTGAGCGAAGCCCAGATGCAGCTGACCAGCCTGAAGCGCGTCAACCGCGCCAGCGACGACCCGGCCGCCGCGGCGCGCGCCGAACGCGCGATGGCGCGCGAACAACGCGGCGAGGCCAGCCTGCGCGCCGTCGAGGCCAGCCGCACCAACATGAGTCTGTCCGAGAGCACCTTGGGCAGCGCTACCGAGCTGATGCAGCAGGCGCGCGAATCGCTCGTGGCCGCCGGCAACGCGTCGTACAGTGACGCCGAGCGGGCCCGCATCGGAGAGTCGATAGCGGCGATGCGCTCGCAGCTCCTGGCCCTGGCGAACAGCGCCGATGGTGCGGGGCGCTACCTGTTCGGCGGCCAGGGTTCCAGCGAACCGCCCTTCGTCGACGTGCCGGGCGGCGTGCAGTTTCGCGGCGTGCCCGGCCAGCTTGCAGCGGGGGGCGAGCCCGGCCTGGTGCTCAGCATGGACGGGCAGGGCCTGTGGCTGTCGGCGCCCAGCGGCAACGGCGTGTTCGAGACCCGCGCCACCACCAGCACCGGCTCGGCCTGGGTGAACGCCGGCAGCGTCACGAATCCGTCCGCGCTGACCGGGTCGAGCTACAGCGTGCAGTTCAGCGTTGCCGCCGGCGTGACCACCTACACGGTGTTGCAGGACGGCGCGGGCACGGCGTTGACGAACGTGCCGTATGTGCCTGGCGCGGCGATCGAGGTGGACGGCATGGCGTTCACGATTCAGGGCAATCCGGCCAACGGTGACGTGTTCGACGCGGTTCCTTCGACCCGCTCACTGAGCGCCTTCGACATGCTGGACCGGGCCGCGGTGGCGCTGAAGACGCCGCTGCGAAGCGCGGGGCAGATCAAGCAGGGCGTCGCCGACAGCCTGCGTGACCTGGATGCGGTGTTCGCGCAGGTGCAGTCGGCGCGTGCCTCTGCCGGAGAAGCGCTGAACCGGCTGGACGGCAACGGCGCCCGCCTGCTCGATGCCAACCTGCAGGCCAGCACCGAACGCTCCGAGGCCGAAGACCTGGACATGGTGAAAGCGCTGTCGGATTTTCAGCGTCGCCAGACCGGCTACGATGCGGCGCTCAAATCGTATTCCCTGGTGCAACGACTGTCGCTGTTCCAGTACCTCAACCCTTGAGACAGAGACCCCGCAGTGGCCGACACGTCGATCCTGGGCCAGGTGGCACTGGGCTACTCGCCCTTCATTGACCGCAACCGCGCCGTGATCGCCACCCGGCTGGGCGTGTTTCCGCTCAGCCCGGACGTGACGTTGGATGCCGCCAGCCTGCTCAGCGCGATCGGCGAGGTCTGGCCCGCCGACGGGCCGCGGGTGTCGCTCAACCTGGCCAGCGAGGCGTTGCTGATCGACGTGCTCAATGCCAAGCCGGCGAACAACCTGATGATCGAGGTGCCGTCGTTCATGGCGGGCGATGCCGCCCATGCGGGCGCAATCCTGGCCGCGCATGAGAACGGCAACAGCCTGCTGCTCAAGGGGCGGCCGTTGCGCGAACTGCCGCGCGACATCCTGCCGTGCTTCAAGTTCTCGATCATCGACCTGGGTGACGAACGCCGCGTCGATGGTGTCGTTCCGCGTGGCGTGACGCGCAGCATCTCGGTCGTGCAGGCGGGTGTGCGCAGCGTCGCCGACATGGAAAAGAGTTTTGCGCGCGGCTCGGTGGCGGTGCTGGGCTGGCCGATCGACGACGCGGTGATGGTGGCTGCCGAAAACGACAAAGGCAAGACGCCGACCGATTTGCAAGTCATCGTTCAGTTGATCCACCAGGTGGACGGCGAAGAGCCGGTGGCCAGACTGGAAAACACGCTCAAGCGCGACCCGACCCTGGCCTTCAAGCTGCTGCGCCTGATCAATTCGCCGGCGTTCGGCATGCAGGTGGAAGTGGGTTCGCTCGGGCACGCAATCATGCTGCTCGGCTACCAGCGCTTCAAGCGCTGGCTTGCGCTGCTGCTGGCCACGGCAAGCAAGGACGCCAACCTCAAGCCGCTGTTGTTTGCGTCGGTGCGCCGCGGCTTGTTGATGGAAGAGCTGGTGCGCAATACGGCAGACGAAGAGATGCGCAACGAAATGTTCATCTGCGGCGTGTTCTCGCTGCTCGACCGCATGTTCCGCCAGCCGTTCTCCGACCTGCTGGGGTCGATTCCGGTGCCGGCCCGGGTCGTGCAGGCGCTGGTGAAGGGGCAGGGGCCGTTTGCGCCCTACCTGAACCTGGTGAATGCGCTGGAAGACGGGTCGCCGTTCGATCTGCGCGCTGCGTCGGATTCGTTGATGATGGGTGTGCAGGAGATCAATCGGGCTTTGTTGCGGGCGTTGACGGCGGCGGCGCAACTGGATTGAGTTGCTCGCGGCGTGTGGGCATCACATCGTGATACTGAGCGTGCGCTTCGCGCCGTTGTTATTTCCGTTCCGCCTGCGGCCCCGCGCCGGGATTCCGGCCCGGCGGCCGGGTAACTTTGGTGCCCGCCTAACTTCGCTTCGCGAAGTGAGCGGGCCCCCGCTGCGCGAACTTCTGTCTTGCCAGAAGAAAGTCACCAAAGAAGAGGCGCTGAAAACACATCCGGGCAAACATCTGCATAGAGGGTTCGGTTGGTGAAGGGCCGTTCGGTTTGAACCAGTCGCGCGCCAAAAGGCTCTGTGAAGACAGAAACAACACAGAGCTACTGAACGTTGGTCCGCGGTGCCTCAACGATCGAACCCTGCAGCCAAGCGCTGCGCTCAGATGTGTTTAGGCTCTTTTCTTTGGTTACTTTCTTTTGAGCCAGCAAAAGTTCGCGAAGCGGGGGCCCGCTCACTTCGCGCAGCGAAGTTAGGCGGGCACCAAAGTGACTCGGCAGGCCGGGCCGAGACCCGGCGCGGTCTCGAAGACGCAACAGGCTCCTCAACGAGGCACAGAGCAACCGCACGTCACAATCCCGCCACCCGAATGGAACCGAAGATTTCCGAGCCCGAGGCCGAGCGCGTCGCCACCGCCCAGGTCGAGCAACTCCAACTCGAACTGACGGCGGTGCTGGCAAGCACCACCGGCGTCATCGCGACCCTGCGCGACGGCCGGCTTCAGCGTGTCAGCGATGCCTTTGCCACGCTGCTGGGTGCGCGTGCCGCCGAACTGGTTGACCTGCCCTTGCGGGATCTGGCTGTCAATCCACTCACCTTCGACCGCCAGGCGGTCGAAGCGGCGCAGGCGCTTCAGCAGCATGGCCAGTGGGACGGCGAGCAAACGCTGCGGCGTGGCGACGGTGAAGGTGTGGCGCTGCGGTGCCACCTGCGGTGGGTCGACCCGGTGCGCCCGCACGGCACGATCATCGCCAGCTACACCGATGCGAACGGAGACCAGCGTGCGCAGCTGGCCGCGTCGCGGCAGGCCGAGCGCACCCGCGCGATCCTCGATTCGGCGCTGGTGGGCATCGTCACGGTCGGCGAACGCGGCATTGAATGGATGAACCGCTCGGCGCGCCGCATGCTCGGCGGCACGCTGGAACAGTTCCTGCACCAGCCGATCGCGGTGGTCGCCACCGCGCAGCCCGATCATCCGCTGCGCCAGGCCCAGTATCGGCTGGAGCTTGCCGAAGGCGAGGCGAAGACGTTCGAATGCCTGATCCGGGCCGCCGACGGGCGTGAATTCTGGGTCGTCGGCAATGCCGTCGCGACAGCGGATGCGCTCGGTGGCCGCCAGCTCACCTATGCGTTGATGGATGTCGACACGCGCCGGCGCGCCGGCGCCCGCATTGCCACGGCGCAGGCCTCGCTGCAACGCATCATCGAGTCCGCGCCGCTGGCGATTCTGTTGTTCGACGCGAGTCGCCTGACGGTGCTGCAGATCAACGTGGTTGCGGCGCGCCTCGCGCATCGCCCGGCGGACCAGTGCGTCGGCCTGGGGCCGGCCGATCTGTTCGATGCCGGCGTGGCCGCAGCGATGCTCGCCGACCTTGGCGCGGCGCTGCGCGCGCCCGGCGTGACCTTGTGTGAATATCGATTCGGCGAAGGTGCCGAGATGCGGGTTTGGGACGCGCGCTACACGCCGCTGCCGGGCAGCGACGGGCAGCCCGAGCAGGTGCTGCTGGTGGCGACTGACGTGAGCGAACAGCGCGCCGCGCAACAGGCCAGGCTCGCGGCGGCGATTGCGCAACGCGAGATGCTCGTCAAGGAAGTGCATCACCGCATCAAGAACAACCTGCAGGGCGTGGCCGGCTTGCTGCAGCAGACTGCGGCGCAGCGGCCGGAAGTGGCCGCCATCCTCGACGAGGTGGTCGGCCAGGTGCAGGCGATCGCCGAGGTCTACGGCCTGCGCGTCGGCGCGAGCGGGCCCTTGCCGCTGCGTCAGCTGGTGGATTCGATTGCGGCGTCGATCCAGCGTCTGTTCGGTCATCGCATCGTTCTGGCCGACCCGACGCCGTCCCCTCACGACTGGGCGC
>JANNKS010000531.1:0-12042 GCA_031396425.1 Rhizobacter sp.
AGGCGCAGCTCCACGCCCACCGGCAGACCCTTGCGCAGTTCTTCCGCGGCCGCCTTCACCGCTTCACCGGTCGCAACGATGTTGGCGTCCTGCTGCTTGAAGATGTTGAACGTCACCGCAGGCTGGCCGTTGATGCGCGCAAGCGAATCGGCCTCGCGTTCCCGTTCCACCAGCGTGCCCAGGTCGCCCAGCGTCAGGGCCAGGCCGCCGCGGCGCGCCACCACCAGGCTGGCGAAAACCTTCGGGACGCGCACCCGGCCCTCGACGCGCAATATCGAATCCTGCACCGGGTCACTCAGCAAGCCCACCGGCTGATCGGCATTCGCGTCACGCAGCGCCGTGGCAATTTCCGCCGGCGTGATCGCGTAGGCGCGCAGCCGCTGCGGGTCCAGGTCGATGCGCACCTGGCGGATGGCCAGCCCGGCGATGTCGATGCGCGCCACGCCTTCGACGCGCTGCAGGCGCTTGGACACGGTCTGGTCGGCCAGCAGCGACAGTTCACGCGCGCCGCGCCCCGCCCCGGAGCCCGTGGCCATCAGTGCCAGCACCACGGTGGGCTGGCTGTTCTCGCCGTCGAAGCGCGCCACCGTCGGCGCCTTCGCGTCTTTCGGGAACGCCGCCTGGACGATCGCAACGCGATCGCGCACGTCCTGCATGGCGCGCGCCATGTCGGCGCTCAGGCTGAATTCCACGCTGCTCTGGCTGCGGCCTTCGAAGCTGCGCGAAGTGATTCGCTTCACCCCGGCGATGCTGTTGAGCGCCTCTTCCACCAGCTTGGTGACCTCACGTTCCACCGCCTCGGGCGCCGCGCCGGGATACGACACGTCGATGAAGGCCACCGGCAACGACACGTCGGGCATCTGCTCGACCCCCAGGCGCGCATAGGAGAACACCCCCAGCACGCACAGCGCCACCATCACCATGGTGGCGAACACCGGGTTGTTGATCGAGACGCGCGTCATCCACATGGTCGGCTCGCCGCTCTAGCGCTGATTGGCAGGTACCGGCGCGGAAGCGACCGCCGAACGCACCGATACAACGCTGGCCTTCCCGCCTTCGCGCAGGTTGTCGTAGCGCGCCGTCAGCACCTGGGCGGTGGGCGTCAGGCCGCTGAGCACTTCGACCCGGCCTTGCGCCGCATCGCGCCGCCCGGTGGTGACCGCGCGGCGCACCAGCGCACCGGCTTCGATCACCCACACCTGGTCCTGGCCCGCCGACTGCGTGACAGAGGTGGCCGGGATCGTGAGGCGCTGGGTGTCATCGCGCAGTTGCACCCGCGCGATCGCGTACTGGCCGGCGCGGAACATTTCTTTCGGGTTCGGGATGGCGATCGTCACCCCGATGGCGCGCGTGCCGGCCTCGGCTGCGGGTGCGATGCGCTCGAGCTTGCCCACCACCGATGTGGACACGCCTTCGACCCGAACTTCCACCGCCATGCCCACGCGCAGCAACGACACCTCGTGCGTGCCCACGCTGCCGGCGAGTTCGAGCCTGGCCAGGTCGACGATCGTCAGCACGTTCTGCTCGATGCTGAGTTTTTCGCCGGGCAGCACGTGGCGCTTCGCGACGACGCCGGCGATCGGCGCCACCAGTTCGGCGTCGCGCAGGCTGACCCGGCTCGTGCCCAACTGGGCCTGGGCCGCCGCGAACTGGGCCCGCGCCGATTCGAGCGACGCGCCACTCGCCTCGAGCGCCGTGCCCGAAATGAACTGCTGGTCGGCCAGGCGCTGGTTCGCCGCATGCTGGCGCTCGGCCTGGCTCAGTTGCGCACGCGCCGATTCAAGCGCAGCGCTGCGCTCGGCGACGCGGCTGTTCAGATCGGCCAGGTCAAGTTGGCCCAGGGTCTGGCCGGCGCGAACGCGGCTGCCTTCGGCGACATTGAGTGCCAGCAGCGTGCCGCTCGCCCTCGAACGCACCACCGCGGTGCCGGGCGCCACCAGCGGGCCAGCGAATTCGACCGACGTTGGCAGCGTGGTCAGAAGTGGCAACGCCACCTCGGTCGCGACGAATTCGAGTGCGATGTCGGCGGCGGCCTTCTTGCGTGTCTCTTCGGCCTGGCGCGCCTGTTGCGCTGACAGCGCGGCGGCGCCAATGGCGGCCAGGCCCAGCACTGCAGCAGCGGCCATGACCCAATGCTTGCGCATGGTTCTCCTCTTGGGGTGTTTCCGGGATGGCGGCCAGTGTAGGGTTGCCTTTCGCCGGATCAAGGGCCGCCGCGACGAAGCGTCGAATCGCGGGGACAGGCTGCAAGGCCGCCCTGCAGGCCAGCGTCAAGCGGCTGGCTCGAGCCGCTCGAGCACCAACGAACGCCAGCAACAGCCCGCCGCCAGCAGCGCCGCCACGCTGGCTGCCCAGAACACGGCCGGGAAACCAAACGCCTCGCTGAGCGCACCGCCGGCGACGCCGCCGACCACCCCGGACGCGCCATAACCCAGCACCGCATAGAGCGCCTGGCCGCGGCCCCGCAGCCGGCCCGCGAAATGTTGGTTGATGACGGCGATGCAGGCCGTGTGCTGCGCAGCGAAGGTGACCGCGTGCGTGAACTGGGTCAGCACCAGCACCCAGGCAGTGGCACCGAAGGCGGCGACTGCCGCAAGGCGGAGCGCCGTCACCAGGGCCGCGGTGACGAGCCAGCCATGCATCGTCAAACCATGCAGCCAGCGGCTCTGGAACCAGAACCACAGCACCTCGACGGCAACGCCGATGGCCCAGATCGAGCCCACGGCCGCTTTGCCGTAACCCAGCGAGTCGAGGTACAGCGAAAAGAACGCGTACAGGCTGGTGTGGGCCAGCACGGTCAGGAACACCCCGGCGAAGAACCAGGCCACCACCGGCTGGCGCAGTACCGACATCGCACCAACCGCAATGGCCGCGCCGTGGGCCGGTTCCGGCACGGCAGGCAGGCGCAGCGCCGCGGCCATCAACAGCACCAGCAAAGCCACCACCAGGGCCGGGAACCACGCCACGCCGACCGCCTGCAACGCGAAGCCGCTGGCCATCACCGAGATCACGAAACCCACCGAGCCCCAGACCCGAACCCGGCCGTAGCGGCGCGTGTCGAGCGGCCCGTCGGGGCTGACCAGGTTGGCCAGGGCCGCTTCGCTGATCGGGATCACCGCTGCGGTGCAGATGAACAGCGCCACCGTCACGCAAGTCACCCATGTCGCATTCGTGTTCACCAGGAAGCCCAGCGAGCTCAGCAGCGACAGCGCCACTGCAATGCGCAGCAGGCGAATGCGGTTGTGGCTGTGGTCGGCCAACCACCCCCAGACGTAGGGGCTGAACAAGCGCGTGCCGCTTTGCAGTGACGCCATCGAGCCGATCGCCAAGGTGCCAAAACCCAGGCTGCTCAGCCACAGTGGCGCGTAGGTGCTGAACAGTCCCGCATAAGCGAAGTACGCGAACGACACGCTGCCGAAACAGAACAGGGCGTGGCGTTGCGAATGCAAGGGCATGGTGAGGCTTCGCGTCCCCCGTACAGGGTTCCGGCGTGGCGCCCGGCTACAACGGCGCGGTGCCGGCAATCGGCGCGACGGCGATCTGCACGTCGCCGTTCTGGGCCCGATGCCGCAAGGCATGGTCCATCAGCACCAGGGCAAGCATCGCTTCGGCGATCGGCGTGGCGCGAATGCCCACGCAGGGGTCGTGGCGGCCGAAGGTTTCAACGCTTGCAGCCTGACCCTGCAGGTCAATCGACTGGCGTTCAATGCGGATCGAGCTGGTGGGCTTGATCGCCAGCTCGACCGTGATGTCCTGTCCGGTCGAGATGCCGCCCAGCACGCCACCGGCGTTGTTGCTGCGAAAGCCCTGTGGCGAAAGTTCGTCACCATGCGCGGAGCCGTGCTGCGCGACGCAGGCGAAGCCGGCGCCGATTTCCACCCCCTTCACCGCATTGATGCCCATCATCGCGTAGGCGATCTCGGCGTCGAGCTTGTCGTACAGCGGCTCGCCCAGGCCCACCGGCACGCCGGTGGCCTCGACCCGGATGCGCGCGCCCACCGAGTCGCCCGCGCGGCGCAAGTCATCCATCGCCGCTTCGAGCGCTGCGATCTGGCTCAGATTGGGCGCGAAGAACGGGTTGTTCGGCACATGTTCCCAGCCTTCGAACGCAATTTCGATGTCACCCAGCGCCGTCATGCCGCCGCGAAACTGCACGCCGTGATGTTCGAAAAGCCATTTGCGCGCCACTGCGCCGGCCGCCACCATCGGCGCGGTCAGGCGCGCCGACGCCCGACCGCCGCCGCGCGGATCGCGCAGGCCGTATTTGCGCCAGTAGGTGTAGTCGGCGTGGCCGGGGCGGAAGGTGTTCAGCAGGTTGCCGTAGTCCTTGCTGCGCTGGTCGGTGTTGGGGATCAGCAGCGCAATCGGCGTGCCGGTGGTGCGGCCTTCGAAGACGCCGGAGAGAATCTGCACCGTGTCGGGCTCGTTGCGCTGCGTCACATGGCGCGAAGTGCCGGGGCGGCGCCGATCGAGCTGCGGCTGGATGTCGGCCTCGCTCAGCAGCATGCCGGGCGGGCAGCCGTCGATCACGCAGCCGATCGCCGGGCCATGGCTTTCACCGAAATTGGTGACGCAAAACAGGGTACCGAGGGTGCTGCCGGACATGCGCTGAGACGATCGAAACACGCGCCGCCGGCGCGACGCGCCCTGGCGGGAACCGCGCGGGAGCTGCAATTCTAAGTGGCAGCTCCGCGCTGCCGGGTGTGCACCGTCAGCCGGTCTTCTGCTCGCTCGGCGGTTCGGCCTCGACCGGCCAGTCGCGGATGTAGGCCTTGAGCATGCGGTTCTCGAAGTCCTGCCCGTCCACAACGGCCTTGGCCACGTCATAGAACGAGATCACGCCCATCAGCGTGCGCTGGGTGATCACCGGCATGTAGCGCGCGTGGCGGCCCAGCATCATGCGGCGCACTTCGTCGATTTCGGTCTCGGGTGTGCAGGTCAGCGGTGCGTCGTCCATCACGCTGCCCACGATCGAGTTGCCCACGGTGCCGCCGTTTTTGACCACCGCCTGGATCACCTCGCGAAACGTCAACATGCCCACCAGCTCACCATGGCTCATCACGACGAGCGAACCAATGTCGTTCGCCGACATCGTGTTGACGGCTTCGTTCAGCCCATCTTCCGGTGACACGGTGTACAGGGTCCCTCCCTTGACGCGCAGGATGTCGCTGACTTTCATGGAGCTCCCCTTGACGGCTGCAGTAAAACCAATATAGCCCACAATCCCGCCGCAGACATCCCCCGCAACCCCCAGACGCTATTTCCACCGGAGGCAGCATGGCCGGCTTTTCCGACCCTGGTTTCGACACCCTGGCGCTGCACGCCGGGGCCACGCCCGACCCGGCGACCGGCGCGCGCGCGGTGCCGATCCACCTGAGCACCTCGTTCGTGTTCGAGAACAGCGACCATGCCGCGTCGCTGTTCAACATGGAGCGTGCCGGCCATGTCTACAGCCGCATCTCGAACCCGACCAACGCGGTGCTCGAGGAGCGCATCGCGGCGCTCGAAGGCGGCATCGGCGCCATTGCCACGGCGAGCGGTCAGGCGGCGTTGCACCTGGCGATCGCCACATTGGCGGGTGCGGGCTCGCACATCGTCAGCTCGAGCGCGCTGTATGGCGGCTCGCACAACCTGTTGCACTACACGCTGGCGCGGTTCGGCATCAGCACCACGTTCGTGCGTCCGGACGACATCGACGCCTGGCGCGCCGCGATTCGCCCGAACACCCGGCTGATGTTCGGTGAGACCCTGGGCAACCCGGGGCTGGATGTGCTCGACATTCCGCTGGTGAGCGCACTGGCGCACGAGCACGGTTTGCCGCTGTTGGTGGACGCCACGTTCACGACACCCTACCTGATGAAGCCGTTCGCGCTCGGCGCCGACCTGGTCTACCACTCGGCGACCAAGTTCCTGTGCGGCCACGGCACCGTGATCGGCGGGCTGGTGGTCGACAGTGGCCAGTTCGACTGGGACGCAGCGTTTGCCAGGTTCGGGCGCTTCGCGGAACTGACCCAGCCCTACGCCGGATTTCACGGCATGGTGTTCAGCGAAGAAAGCAGCGTCGGCGCGTTCCTGCTGCGCGCCCGGCGCGAAGGCCTGCGCGACTTCGGCGCCTGCATGAGCCCGCACACCGCCTGGCTGATCCTGCAGGGCCTGGAAACGCTGCCGCTGCGCATGGCGCGCCATGTGGAGAACACGCGCAAGATCGTCGCTTTCCTGGCAGCCCACCCCATGGTCAGCGCGGTCGCGTACCCCGAACTCGAAACCCACCCGCACCACGCGCTGGCGAAGAAGCTGTTGCCGCGCGGCTGCGGCGCCGTGTTCAGCTTCGACCTGCGCGGCGCACGCGAGCAGGGCCGCGCCTTCATCGAGGCGCTGAAGATCTTCTCGCACCTGGCGAACGTGGGCGATTGCCGCTCGCTCGTGATCCACCCCGCGTCGACAACGCATTTCCGCATGGACGACACGGCGCTCAAGCAGGCCGGCATCACCGCCGGGACGATTCGCCTGTCGATCGGCCTGGAAGACGCCGACGATCTGATCGACGACCTGAAACGCGCACTCAAGGTGGCCGAAAAGGCGACCGGCTCGGCGGTCGTGAAAGGAGCGGCGTGATGGAACTGCAGGTCGCCACCACACACGGCAAGGTCAGCAGCTACGCCTACACCGGCGGCAGGGTCTTCGACGCCAGTTCGCCATGCGTCGTCTTCATTCACGGTGCGTTGCTCGACCACAGCGTCTGGACGCTGCTGGCGCGCTGGTTCGCCCACCATGGCCACAGCGTGCTCGCGGTAGACCAACCCGGCCACGGCCGCAGCGGCGGTGCACCGTTGCCCGACGTCGAAGCGTTGGCCGACTGGACGCTGGCCCTGCTCAACGCTGCCGGGGTCGAGCGCGCCGCGTTGGTTGGCCACAGCATGGGCTCGCTGATCGCGCTCGAAGCGGCGGCGCGCGCGCCGGAACGGGTCACGCAACTCGTGATGGTCGGCACCGCCGTGCCGATGAAGGTGTCCGACGCCTTGCTGACCACCGCGCGCGACGACCCGAACCGCGCCATCGACATGGTGACCGCGTTCTCGCACGCATCCCTCGGCCCGAAGCCGTCGTATCCTGGCCCTGGCGCCTGGGTCAGCGGCGGCTTTCGCGCGCTGATGCGCCGCGTGCAGGCCGGCCAGCGCGGCCTCAACCTCTTCCACCACGACTTCACGCTGTGCGACCGCTACGCGAATGGGCTGCAGGCGGCCGCCCGGGTGCACTGCCCGGCGAGTCTGATCCTGGGGGAGCGCGACCAGATGACCACGCCGCGCCAGACGCGCGACATCGCAGCGGCCCTGAAAGCGAAGGTGATGATGGTTCCGGCCGGCCATGACCTGATGGCCGAGGCGCCCGAGGAAGTCTTGGCGGCACTGCGCGCAGTCTTGGTGTAAGGGCTGTGGCTTTCGACCGTGAACGACGCGCTGACGATCGGCGCGCGTGGTGATTCAGACCTGCAAGAGTTCGTCCAGCGTCATCTCGGCAAAACCGGCGCGCCGCCAGAAACCGCTCAGCGCCGCGGCCGGCGTGAGCAACAGGCTGCCGAGCAGTGCCTGTGCCGGCGTGGTGCTGACATCGCACAGCAGGACGAAGCGAGGCTGGTCTGCTTCGTCCAGACGGCCCACCCAGTCGAGCGCCACCAGCTCATCGAGAATCGGCTCGATCTGCAAGGGGTCGGTGCGCAAAGCCTCGGAGAGCTGGTCCGAACTCAGGCCGCGAACCGGCGCGGCCTGCACACGACGCAATTCGCGCAACACCGAAATGGCCAGGTGAAAGCGCGAACCCGGCGCATCCGGCCAGCGTTTCACGCGCATCTGCAGGCTGGGCGCGTAGGCAGCCACCACCGCGCCGAGCAGCACGATCACCCAGCCGAGGTAGATCCAGATCAGCAGGATCGGCAAGGTGGCAAACGCGCCGTAGACCATCGCGAAGGTCGACACCTGCCCGACGTACCAGGCCAGGCCGCGCTTGGCGAGTTCGAAACCGACCGCCACGAACACGCCGCCGGCGATCGCATGGCGCCACCGCACGTGGGTGTTGGGCACGTAGTGGAACAGCCCCGCGGTGCCGGCGGCGAGCATCGCGAACTGGATCGCCGCCAGAACCGCGCTCACGCCGCCCGGCAATGCGGCCGGCACGAAACCCTGCGACACCGAGACGGCGTAAGAGGTGAAACTCAGGCTGACCCCCAGCAGCAAAGGGCCGAGCGTGGCTGCGGCCCAGTAGACCAGCACGCGCTGCGCGATCGGCCGGGGCGTGCGCACCCGCCAGATCGCGTTCAGGGTGCGGTCGATCGTCAACATCAGCGCCAGCGCCGAGAGGAACAACACCACCAGGCCGACCGTGCCGAGCCGGTTCGATTTGGCGGCGAACTGGGTCAACGCGCCCAGCACCGGCTTGGCGATGCTGTCGGGCACCAGGCTTTGCAGGAAATACTTCTGCAGCGCCGCCTGAAAGTTCGAGAACATCGGAAACGCGGAGAACACCGCGAGCATCACGGTGAACATCGGCACCAGCGAAATCAGCGTCGTGAATGTCAGGCTGCTGGCGGTGATGCCGAGCCGGTCTTCGCGGAAACGCAGGCGCAGCGTCTTGAGCGTTTCAAGCCACGGCCAGGACTGCAGCGTCGCCAGCATCTGCGCGATGCGATCACGCCAGCCGGCACTGGAATGCAAGGGCAAGGTCATTGCTGGCATGATAGCCAGCGATGAATCACACCCTACCCCTGCCGGCCGCCGTGTCGCGTACCCGTGCGCTCGCCGTGGGCAGCACGCTGGCGCTGATCACGCTCGGCCTGTTGTGGGAGCTCTGGCTCGCCCCCACCGGCCGGGGCACGCTCGCACTGAAGGTGCTGCCGCTGGCGCTGTCGCTCAGCGGGCTGCTCAAATTGCGCCTGCCCACCTACCGGTGGGTCAGCCTGCTGGTGTGGCTCTATGTCGCCGAAGGTGCGGTGCGGGCCAGCACGGACGCCGGCCCGTCGGCCATGCTGGCGCTGATCGAGCTGGCCCTGTGCCTGCTGTTGTTCACCGCCTGTGCCCTGCACGTGCGCGCGCGGCTGCGGTCGGTCCGGCCGGCGGTGACGTGAAGACCTGCGCCATCACCTGGCATGGCCGCGCCGTGCGCGGCACGTGTGCGGGCATGCATTCGGGCATCGCATCGGGCAGCAGTGCGCGCACCACGATGCGCTGCAGCAAGCGCCACCCTACGGGCACGGGAACGCAGGCGCGCGCATGACGCTTCTGGCCGATCTGCGCGCTGCCGTTGGGCCGGCGTTCGTGTTGCACGACGGCGACCTGTCGGCCTACGAAGTCGATTGGCGCAAACGCTACCAGGGACGCGCGTTGGCGGTGGTGCGGCCGGCGCACGCCGGCGAGGTGGCGGCGGTGGTTCGCGCTTGTGCCGCCCACGGTGCCGGGGTCGTCCCGCAGGGCGGCAACACTGGCCTGGTGGGTGCATCGATTCCCGACGAGAGCGGCACCCAGGTTCTGCTCCATCTGGGCCGTCTGAACCGCATCCGCGCGGTCGACACGGCGAACCTGACGATGACGGTCGAAGCCGGCTGCGTGCTGCAGGCGGCCCAGGAAGCAGCCGCCGCGCACGGCCTGTTGCTGGCCTTGAGCCTGGCCGCCGAAGGCAGCTGCACGATCGGCGGCAACCTGGCGACGAATGCCGGCGGCACCCAGGTGCTGCGCTATGGCAACGCGCGGGAACAGTGCCTGGGGCTTGAAGTCGTGACCGCGCAAGGCGAGCTCTGGAGCGGCCTGAGCGGTCTGCGCAAAGACAACACCGGCTACGACTTTCGCGACCTGTTCGTCGGCAGCGAGGGCACGCTGGGCGTGATCACCGCCGCGACGCTGAAGCTGGTGCCCCAGCCCGCGGCGCGCGTGACGGCGATGGCGTCGCTCACGTCACTCGAATCGGCCGTGGCGCTGCTGCAGCTGGCGCTATCCCGGCTCGGGCCCGGCCTGACCGGCTTCGAGGTGATGAACCAGCTCTCGCTCGATCTGGTGCGCCGCCATTTCCCGCAACTCACGCAGCCCTTGCCGGCGGCGTTGTGGACCGTGCTGCTCGAACAGTCGGACAGTGAAAGCCACGACCACGCGGCCCAGCAGTTTGAAGCCCTGCTTGAAGCCGCGCTCGACCAGGGCCTGATTGCCAACGCCGCGGTCGCGAGCAGCCTGGAGCAGTCGAAAACGATGTGGCAGCTGCGCGAGTCGATTCCGCTCGCCCAGGCCCTGGAAGGGCCGAACATCAAACACGACATCGCGCTGCCGATTTCGAGCATCGCCGAATTCGTGGTCGCCACTGACGCACAATTGCAGCAGGCCTTCCCGAGTTCGCGCCTGGTCAACTTCGGCCATCTGGGTGACGGCAACCTGCACTACAACGTGCAGGCGCCCGCGGGCATCACGCCGGCTGATTTTCTGAGGGATCATGAAGCGGCCGTGAACGCAGTCGTCTACGACGCTGTGAGCCAGCGGGGCGGTTCGATTTCGGCCGAACACGGCATCGGCGCACTCAAGCGCGACGAACTGGTGAAACGCAAGTCGGCGGTGGCGCTGGGTTTGATGCGCGCGATCAAACAGGCGCTCGACCCGCACAACCTCATGAACCCGGGACGGATGTTGTAGGCTGCGGCGATGTTGGCCGCGGCCCGCTGCCGCGCTACTGGATGTTGCCGTTCAGGCCCGACGGCAGCGGCACCGACACCACCTCGATGCCCTCTTCGCGCAGCGCGTCGGCTTCTTCGCGGGTAGCCTTGCCGCGAATGCCGCGCTCGGCGGTTTCGCCATAGTGAATGCGGCGTGCCTCTTCAGGAAAGCGCTCACCCACGTCTTCGGTCTGCGCCATCATCTTGCGCACGGCACGCAACCACTGCGCCTGGCCGGTGGTGACCACTTCAGAAGCGTCAGACGCTGCCGGAACCGCCGCGACCTCACGCCGCCCCGAAACGTTCAGGCGCGGCGCGGTCGGCAGGCGCGTGATGTCCTTCGCGCCGCACATCGGGCACTCGACCAGCTGACGTTCGGTTTGCGACACGTAGTCGTCATCGCTGCCAAACCATCCTTCGAACCGGTGGTCATGTTCACACCGCAGGTTCAAGACTTTCATGCCCCGATTATCAGGGTTTGGCGAAATCGGGGGTGCTTTGCCAGGCCAATGGCCAACGGCCGGCGCGCCAATTCTGCAACCACATCAGGCCGATCAGGGTCTTCGCGTCGGTCAGCTCGCCCTGCCCGGCCAGGATTTCGAGCTCTTCGGGAGTGGTTATGACCACATCGAGGAACTCGCCCGCGTCGAGCTGGCGCTGCCCCAGCGCCAGGCCGCGCGCGAACCAGATTTCAATGCCCTCGTTCGAGTACGCGATCGCGTTGTGCGTGATGGCCGCGCGCGCCCATTCGGTGGCGCGGTAGCCGGTTTCTTCGGCGAGCTCACGAATGCCGCAAGTCAGCGGCGGCTCGCCGGGCTCGAGCTTGCCGGCCGGAAACTCGAGCATCGCGCGCGCGAGCGGGTAGCGCCACTGGCGCTCCATCACGACGCGGCCGTCGTCGAGCAATGGCACCACCATCACCGCGCCCGGGTGCAGGATGTATTCGCGCGTCGCGGTGCCGGCGTCGGGCAGTTGAACGTGATCACGCCGCACGTCGAGAAAATGACCGCGGTAGACCTGCTCGGAGCGCAAGGTCTGCTCCCACAGGTGGGCGTGCGGCGGGTCGGGGCAAGGCTGGGTCATGCGCATGCCGTGCAAACGCCCACCGGCGCGCGCCCGGCGCGCCATGCGCCAAGACCGCTCAAGTCGCGAGTGCTTTCACGATGGACTGCGCACACAGCGCCATCAGGCCACCGGGCAACAGCCCGAAGACCAGCACGGCCATGCCGTTGATCGACAACAGCGTGCGAACCTCCGCGGTGCTGTCGATCGGCTCGATGCTGCTGGGCAACCTGGCGGCGATCGCGCAAACGAATCTGAAGCGCATGCTGGCATATTCCACGATCGCGCAGATGGGT
>JANNKS010000566.1:0-12797 GCA_031396425.1 Rhizobacter sp.
CGCCTCGACCTTGGAAAAATCGAGGATGTCGTTGAGCAGGCCGAGCAGCGAACGCGCCGCGCCCTCGGCCTTGCTCGCGTAGTCGGCCTGGCGCGCGCTCAGCTCGGTCTTGCGCAGCAGCGCCAGCATGCCCAGGATCGCGTTCATCGGCGTGCGGATCTCATGGCTCATGTTGGCCAGGAAGCGGCTCTTTGCCTGCGACGCCGCCTGCGCCGCTTCGCTGGCCTGCACGAGCTCGGTGATGTCGATGCGAAAGCCCACGATGTGGCCGTCGGGCATCTTGCGCTCGACGATGCGCAGGGTGCGGCCGTCCCGCAATCGCTGCATCAGCGAGGAGTCGCACGCCTGGTGCGCCGCCAGGCGCTCGGCCACCCACTCGTCCACGCGCCCCACCGCGGCACTGTAGTCACCGTTCTCGGCGCCGCAGCGCACGATGTCCGCAAAGCTGGCACCGGGCACCATCAGGTGCGCGACGCCGGGGTAGATCCGCCGGTATTTGTCGTTGCAGAACACCAGCCGGTCGTCGGGGTCGTACAGCACGAAGGCTTCGTCGATGGCATCGATGGCACCACGCAGCAGCGCCGCACTGCGCGCCCCTTCGGCCTCGGCCCGCTTGCGCGCCCCGATGTCGGTGTAGGTGGTGACGAAGCCGCCACTGGGCATCGGACCGCCCTGAATCTCCAGCGGCGTGCCGTCCGGACGCGTGCGCTCGAAGCGGTGAGGCGTGATCGGCATCCGGACGCGTTCGGTCAATGCACGCACTTTCGCCTCGACATCTTCGCTGCCGTACTCTCCCCGCTCGGCGTTGAATCGGATGATGTCGTCGTAGCGCGCCGGCCCGTGGTCGAACAGCGAATCGGGCAGGTCAAGCAGGCGCCGGAACTCGGCGTTGGCCACCACCAGGTTCAACTCGGCGTCGAACACGCTCAGGCCGCACGGCAGATTTTCCAGCACGCTGCTGACCAGCTCGTTCTTTGCCCGCAGGTCGGCCTCCAGAGCCAGGCGCGCCACCTCAGCCTGCTTGCGCTGGCTGATGTCCATGCGCGTGCCGGCCATCCAGCGCGGATCGCCCTGCGCATTGCGCCCGACGACCTTGCCGCGGGTCATCACCCAGACCCAGCGGCCCGACTTGTGACGCACCCGGGCCTCGCACTCCAGCACCGGTGTTGCGCCGCGCAAATGACTCGCGATCAGCTTGCGCACCACTTCGACATCGTCCGGGTGGGTGCGGTCCATCCAGGCGTCGATCGTCGTGGCGCCCAGGTCGGCGAGCGTTTCGCCGACGATCTCGGCCCAGCGCTCGTTGAGCACGGCCTCGCCTGTCTCGAGGTTCCATTCCCAGGTGGCCGCGCCGGTGCCTTCGACGATGTTGGCCAGCGCCTGGCGTTGCCGCGACAGTTCGCGTTCGGCGGACTTGCTGGCCGTGATGTCGGTGCGGATCGACACGTATTTCTCGACCCGGCCGTCAGCGCCCAGGAACGGCGCGATGATGCTGTCGACCCAGTACAGCGAGCCGTCCTTGGCGCGATTGCAGATCTGGCCGCGCCAGGGTTTGCCCGCGGTAATGGCGGCCCACATCGCGATCCAGAAGGCCGGCGGCTGGATGCCCGAGTTGAGGATACGGTGGTTGTTGCCCAGCAGTTCTTCGCGCGCATAGCCGCTGATGCGGCAGAAGGCATCGTTCACATCGATGATGAGACCATCGGCCCTGGCCACCGACACGATGGCGTGCACGCGGATCGTACCGAGCAGCGCCTCGTTGTCGCGCATCAAACCGGCCATGCGGGCCTCAGCGAGGCGGCGTGCGCTGATGTCGCTGGCGATCTCGACGAAACCGATCAAGTGGCCGTGGTCATCCCGCGTCGGCTGCACTTCGGTGTCGATGAACACCGTTTGCCCGGCGCGGGTGCGGTTCACCAGCTCGACCCGGCAGCCGCTGCCGGCCGCAGCCGCCTCGCGCAGCGTCTGCAGCGCCTGCGGGGCGCTGTCCGGGTGCCCGAGCAGTGCCCCCGGCGTCTGGCCCAGCGCCTGCTCGGCGGTGTGGCCATACAGCCGGGTGAAGCCCTCGTTCACCCAGGTGATGCGCAGCTCGGGGTCGGTGATGATCACGGCGTTGGACGTGCGCTGCGCCACCAGGGCCAGGCGCGCCAGATCAGCCGTCATGCCCCGTGCCCGCTTCTCCGCGCGCAGGCGGCCGGTTTGTTGCTGGCGCACAAAGGCGGCCAGCAATGCGCTGAGCAGCACACCCATCACCAGCACCGCCAGTGCGGCGCCGGTGGGCACCGCCGCATCGAATTGCGGCATGCTGTGTGCCTGCAACGTGAAATCGCGGCCTGGCAGCGCCACCGTGCGCGTTGCCCGGTAGTGCGCTGCGGCATGCGGCGTGGCCGTGTCTGGCCTGGCTCCGGCGGTGGCGAGAGCCTGGGTCGGATCATCCAGATCAGAGTCGTACACCATCGTGCCCACGGCGTCACCGCCTGCCGCCGGGTCGGGCGGGTCGATCAGCTCGAACTCCACCAGCCCGGCCTGCGCCTGTGCCACGCCCTGCAGGATCTCGGCGGCGACGATCGGCGCGTAAAACAGGCCGAGCAAGGCGTCGCGGCGCTGCGCAGGCGTCATCGGTTCGGTGCCAGCGCGATACAGCGGCACATACAACAGGAAGCCCGGCGTGCGCCGCGCGTCCTGCACCAGCGTGATGGCGCCACTCAGCGTGGGTTCGCCCGTGAGCACGGCGCGCTCGGCTGCGGCGCGGCGCACGCGCTCGGAGCCCACGTCCAGACCCTCTGCCCCCTGGTTCGGTGCGGCCGGCTGGATGTACTTGATGACGTAGAGGTCGGAGTGCGACTTGTCCTGCAGCTGGCGGATGGCGAACTGCGGTGCGCCGTCGGCCCGCTCGGCGGCGACGAATGCGTCAATCGCTTCTCGCTCCACGCGCTGAATGAAGCCGAAACCTCGCACGCCCGGAAAGTCGCGCGCCAGGTTGCGCGCGGCGACGAAGGCGCTGAAGGTGGCCCGGTCGAGCCGCCGGTTCGCCGCATACAGCCCCGCCGCGCCTTGCAGGCCGAAGATCGGCTGGCGCAGCCGGCGCGAAATGTCGTCGGCGATACGGTCCACGCTGCGCTGAAAGTCGAGCTGCGCCTGCCGCCCGGTCTGCTCGCGCTGCCACAGGCTGGTGCCCACGGTGATGCACAGCCCGAGGAGGAAGACACCCACCGGGAGGGCGGCGCCGAAGCGCCTCGATACGCTGGTCCAGGACATCCGCCCTTGCCTTTCTTGTGCACCTGCAAGTTGCAACGGCCGCAGATTCGGGGTTGCCCGCCACCTGATTGTGGGCAGCCCGACGCACCCGCAAAACGCGGAACAGCGCCGGATTGACCAGCCACACGCCGAGCGCTTCAGGAATCGAGTTGCACCAGCCTGTGCCGGATGGCGTAGCGCACCATGCCCGCCACCTCATGCACTTGCAGGCGCTGGCTGACCTGGTAGCGGTGCGCGTCCACCGTCTTGGTGCTGAGCCCCAGTTCGCGCGCAATGAGCTTGGTGCTCATTCCCTGAGCCACCAGGCGCAGGACTTCGAGCTGGCGCGGCGACAGCGAGTGATGTGGTGAGGCGGTTGGCGCATTGACGCCGGCTGCACCGGATGGCCTCGGCGCAGCCATCGTGTTCGTGTGCAGGCTGTCCACCAACGCGCCCGACGCGCTTGGGCAAAGGTAGCGCTGCCCGGCGGCCACCGCGCGAATCGCACCCGTCAGTTCGGCCGGGCCGGCGTCCTTGACGACGTAGCCCATCGCGCCCGCCTCGAACGAGCGCCGCACGTATTCGGGGCTGAGGTGCATCGACAGCATCACACAGCGAACGCCCGCGCCGTGCTCGGCACGGATGCGGCGCGCGAGATCGATGCCGTCTTCGTCGCGCAGAGAGATGTCGAGCATCGCGATGTCCGGCGCCGCCAGCGCGATGGCGCACAGCGCCTGCTCGCCGGTGTCGCACTCGGTGACTTCGGCGCCCAGGTCACGTTCGAGCAGAGTGCGCACGCCGGCGCGCAACAGGCCGTGGTCGTCCACCAGCAGGATGCGCAGCGCGGCGGCGGCTTGACTCAAGCGTCCTCCGCGAACGCTGTCGCAACGCTGGCGTGCACGGCAGTGCCCTGGCCGCGTCGGGATTCCACGTGCAACGAACCGCCCAACAGTTCCATGCGTTCGCGCATGCCGCGCAAACCATGCTGTTTGGCCTGGCGCGGCGCCTGCACGTCGAAACCGATGCCGTCGTCAGTGACGCACAGCGCCACCGCGGTGTCGGTCCAGCGCAGCTCCAGCTGCACCCTGGCCGCGCCGGAATGGCGCAGTGCGTTGGTGACCGCCTGTTGCCCGACCCGGAACAGGCCCAGCAGGCTGGACGAAGCCAGCGGGCGCGGCTGACCGACCTCGCCGCACGATACGGTGATGCCGCCGGCGCGTGCCGCCGCGCCGCACACCCGGGTCAAGGCCGGGCCAAGACCAAAGTCGCTCAGTTCGCTGGGCCACAGGTCGCCACACACCTCACGCAGGCGGCTCAACGCCATGTTCACCAGCGGCAAGGCTTCATCGATTTCAACGCTGCGACGCTCAGCCGGCAGGTCCGGCCGCGCCGCCGTGCCCAGGTGCAGTTTCAACAGCGACAGCACCTGGCCCAGGTCGTCGTGCAATTCGCGCGACAGATTCGCCATCTGCCGTTCATGCAATTCGAACTGGTTCAGCGACAGCTTGCGCACATGCACTTCGGCCTGGCGCAGGCGCTCGTGCAACTGCATGTCGGCGGTCAGGTCTGGGCCCGCGATCTCGGGCAACGGCTGGATGCGCGCCTGGCTGATCGCATGCTCGATGTGCGGTCTGGCCAGACGATCGTTCGCACCCGGCAGCGGCAGGGCGTGAACTCGCCGATGTGCCGCTGGCGCAGCAGAGGTACGGGGCAGACCGGTTGGGGGCATGGACTGGATTCGTCAGGCAAGGCGTGCAAGGGGGGCGGCGTCGGGCCGGCGCCGCAAACCGGCAACGCCAGCAAGCCCAGGCGGCTGCCTTTCACAACGATGCTAAGACCGCCACCATTGCGCCAGCCGTTCGAGCAGGCCGGCGAATACCGCCCAAATCGCTGCGAACCGGGCGCGACGGTGACCCGGCCCATCGAACCGGCCTTGGAAATCAGTTGTGATTGAACGGCACGCCGAATCAAGCCATCGCGGCGTCGGTGTCCGCAGGGGTGGCGGCGCTGCATGGCGCAGCGCCCCTGGGTTGGGCATGCACCGTCAGCATGCCTTCGTCCCCAGTCTCATTCTGCTGCAGGGTCGCTCAGCCAGGCCTGTGCATTGGGCACCGGCTGGCCGGATTCAATGACGTCCAGCAGGCGTCTGATGTCGGCGTCGATCGCCGCGATGGCGCAGCCGACCGGGCGCTGGAACTGTAACTTGCCGTGCAGTCGCTCGAAGTCGGTGCGAATGATGTTGCCCTGGCCCCGCATCGCATCTGCGGTCACGCCGAGTTCGCGCACATGGGTCAGCACATCTTCCACCACGGTGGTCGACAGCTCAATGGCGATCTTGTCATCGGCCACGGCATGGGTCGCCGCCTCGACGGTGCTCGTCATCAGCGTCGTGACCTGGGCCATGCGGTCGGTGATCTGCTTGCCGGTCAATGCCGAAGCCTGCGACAGAAGGCGGATTTCCTTCGCGATGACCGCAAACCCGCGGCCGCTGTCGCCCGCATGGGCCGCTTCAATGGCAGCGTTGATCGCTAGCAGGTTGGTTTGCATCGCGATGTGGCCCACGGCACTGGCCATCGCTTGCAGCTCGCCCGTCACGACCGCCAGTTCGTGCACGCCGGACACCAGCGCGCCCTTGCTGTCCAGGATCCGGGTCATCGCTGAAATCATCGGCTGCAGCTCGCGCTCGCACAGCGTGAGCAGACTGATGGTGGAACCCGCTGCTTCGGCCGCAGCATCACTCGCACTCCGGAAACCGGCCGCCTCGAACTGGCGTGTGATCGACGCGAAGCTCACGTCCAGGTGCGGGTTCGCGGCTGCGATCTGAGACCTCGCGGCGCCCACACGATCCAGCCAGACCGGCAGCACGCCTTTGAGCAGCGCTGGCAACGGGTCACACTGCGTCACGCCGGCGACGCTCGTCGATGCGCGTTGTGCAAAACCAGCTTCAGTGCGCCTGCGCGCGTCGCTCTGGGCGCGCTCGCTGCGCCATGCCACCCAGATCGCGAGACACGCAACGCCCAGCACGCTCGTGATTTCCAGCGGCCCGACGCGGTTCAGCATGGGAAGCCCGGCGAAAGCGGCGGCAAGCAGCACGAGGCCGCGATCGCGTGTGGCGCGACGCCAGATTGGGTGGCTCGCAGGCACGTTGGAAAGCGCTTGAGTCATTGGGCATCACCCATCGAGGTCCAGTGACGGTTGAACAGTGGGGCTGCGCTGCACGGCGATCGGTCGCAGCGCAACGGGCACGGCCCCACGCGGCCCGGGCGTGTCGCCGGCGTCATGCCGGTGTCGCCGAGTTGTCGGCTGAAAGGCGGGCCATCCAGTGGGTGATTTTTTCGACCACGGCCCGAGCCTCGCCGAGCCTGGCGCCGTGCCGCAGTTCCTCGAGCGATCCGCACAGGTCGGCCAGGCCCAGCGCTCCCACCATGCGCGCAGACGATTTCATTCGGTGGCCCAGGTCAGCCAACGCAGACTGATCGCCCTGGCCCAATGCGGCTTCGAGTTCGGCCATCGATTCGGGCAACCCATCCACAAACAGGGCTCGGTAGCGCCGTAGCTTGTCCGGGTCCCCGCCCACTGCACGCGACAGGATCGACAAGTCGATGACGCCTGGGTCGCCTGGAGCTGTGGCCGCCGCAGGCGCCGGCAACGCGACGCACGCTTCGCTGGACGGCTGCATCGCGCCGTTCCCGCCGTGCTCGCGTACCGCGGCGCCGCCGCGATGCGTCAACCAGTGGGCCAGCGCGCCGTAGAGCCGATCGGGCAACACAGGCTTTGTCAGAAAATCGTTCATGCCTGCGGCGATGCAACGGGCCCGGTCTTCGGTGCGGGCATTGGCGGTCATGGCCAGCACCGGCAGGCCGGCGAACACCGGGTCGGCGCGGATCAGCCGGGTCGCCTGCAGACCGTCCATCACCGGCATCTGCACGTCCATCAAGACACAGTCGAAGCGGTCGATGCGCAACTGGTCGAGCGCCTCCTGCCCATGGTTTGCGATGCCGACCACGACGCCCGCGTCCTCGAGCAAGCCACACGCCACTTCCTGGTTCACCCGGTTGTCTTCGACAAGCAGGACGCGGGCACCGAAGATGACTTCGCGCGCGTCCCGAATCGGCACCAGCGCTGGCGCGGAGGGCACTTCGGCCAAGACCGGCGAACCGAACCGCATCCGGGCCGTGAACCAGAACACGCTGCCCTGGCCAGGCCGGCTGTGCACGCCCGCCTCCCCGCCCATCAGCTCGGCGAGTTGTTTGCAGATGGCAAGTCCCAGGCCGGTGCCGCCGTGGTTGCGTGTCGACGATGCGTCGACCTGTTGAAAAGGCTGGAAGAGCTGCCCGATCTGCGCGTCGCTCAGGCCGATGCCGCTGTCCTGGACTTCGATGCGGATCAGGCTTTCCGCGTCGAAGCGTTGCTGCGTCGTCGCCGTGACCCGCACCTGTCCATGTGGGGTGAACTTGATGGCATTGCCCACGTAGTTCAGCACTACCTGCCCAAGGCGCAGTGCGTCGCCGCGCAGGGCGCGCGACAGGCTGGGATCGATCTCGAATGCCAAGGTCAAACCCTTGGCATTGGCAGCGTCGATACTCAGGCAAGACACGTTCTCGAACACACTGGCCAGCTGGAAATCCGCCGCTTCCAGAACGAACTTCCCTGCCTCGATCTTTGATATGTCGAGGATGTCGTTCACCAGTCCCAGCAGGTGCAGGCCCGAGCGGTGGATCTTTTCCAGGCAGTCGCGCTGCTTCGGGTTGGGGTCGGCCTTGAGAGCCAGACAGGCCAGGCCGATGACGGCATTCATCGGTGTGCGGATCTCGTGGCTCATGTTCGACAGGAAATCGCTCTTGGCCCGGTTGGCGGCCTGCGCCTGGTGGGTGGCCTGTTCCAGTTCTTCAGTGCGTTGCAGGATGCGCGATTCGAGCGACTCGTTCAAACGCACCAGTTCGTCGGCCGCGCGCTGGCGTTGCGTCACGTCGCGGAAGCTGAACACCTGACCGCGCAGGCTGCCGTTGATGTGCAGCGGTGTTGCGTAACGTTCGACATGCCGATTGCCGGCAAGCTCGAGCGCCTTGAAAGGCACGATCGGCTCGCTGCGCGGCAGGGTTTGCGCCCATTCGGTGGCGTGGAGTTCGGGGTCGAGCAGCTGAGCGCGCATGCAATCGAAGACCGCCGCGTCCGAGGCGGATCCGAGCAGCTCGGGGGGCAGGTTCCACATCTGAATGAAGGCCCGGTTCATGCTGCTGATGCCACCGGCCAGGTCGGTCACCAGAATGCCATCGGCGCTGGCTTCCAGCGTCGCGGCCAGCAGCGAAGCGGACCGCGCGAAGCCGAGGTGGGTGTTGACACGCGCCCGCACCACCGCCGCGTTGACAGGCTTCACGATGAAGTCGACGGCCCCGAGTTCGAGACCGAGCGTTTCGTGGCTCGCATCGTCATGCGCGGTGACGAAGATGACGGGGATGTCGCGCGTGGCCGCGTCGTTCTTGAGTTGCCGGCAGACCTCGAAGCCATCCATGCCGGGCATCACGATGTCCAGCAGAACCAGGTCGGCTCGGTGCGTCCGGCAGACCCGCAAGGCCTCGGCGCCGCTGCCTGCCTTGAGCACGCGATGGTCCGCCGCGAGCGCCTGGTAGAGCACCTGGATGTTGACCGGCTGGTCATCCACCACCAGCACGTTGTGCCGTGGCCGATCGGTCGGGGCGGCCGACTGCTGCATGGTCAGTGGCGCGAATGGATCAGGCCAGCCTGGCCAGCGCCGCGCTCAACGCGGCCTTCTCGACCGGCTTCTTGAGCGTGTCGAGGAACTGCAGCCGGTGAAACCGGGCCATCAGCGACGCCGACTTCAAGGTTCTGTCGTTCATGCCGGAGAACAGCACGATGCCACCTGTGTAGCCCTTGGCGCCCAGCTGTTCCATGAACTGGAAACCGTCACTGACCGGCATGTTGAGATCGCACAGCACCACGTCGGGCTTGAGCGTCGAGCGCTCGTAGGCCTCGATGCCGGCGGCGCCGTTCGCCGCCGTGGTGATTCCGCTCACGCCGAGTTCGCGCAGCAGATCGGCGACGACCACGAGCATGAACTTGTCGTCATCGACGAGCAGAGCCCGCTGCGCCGTTCGCGTTGCACTGGAGTGTTGGCCTGGGTTCATGGAGGGGTCTGTCGCTGTTTCGACTTGCATGGGAATCACCTGGCGCCTGCGCGCCCTGCAGATGATTTCGGCCCGCGTGGCGTTGCGCGCAGCCGTGAACCTACCCAGGGCCCATGGGTATGGCTACCTAGGGGTCGATCGGCGCATGTTCAGAACTCTCATCAGTCAGGGGTGCCACGTGCTTTCGAACGTGGGTGAAGTGCGGGCTCGCGGCTCAGGCCGGGGGGTCCAGGCGGGCGGCCTATCGTTGCAGCCTTGGCCGCACGCGAAGGAACAGCTGGTAGGCGATCTCCATGGTCCAGGCCACACCCGGCACGCGCCCTGCACGGGCCAGCCAGCGCCAACCGGGCAGTGCCGCCCACAGAGCCAGGAAGGCCTGTGCGCCGCTGAGCAACCGGCCATCGCTTGCGCGAACGTGAAAGCGCGCCAGCAGCTGCTCGCGCGTGGTGCCGTTCGGTACCGGCAACGCGGGGTCACTGACATCGGCGAAACACACCGGCGTGTTCGCCTGCAAGTCGCGGTAGATGCCGATCTCGCGCCGACACAGGGGGCAGGCACCGTCGAACAACACGGTGAGCGGAGGCGCCGAGGCGTCGGAGTCGCAGACGGGGATTGAAGGGATCACCATGCAGGAACCTCGTTGGCGGCCAGCAGGTCCGCCGCCGATTGCACTCCGCGCGAGGCGCGGGTCCACCACTGGGAAAACGAGTCGCAGCGCCCTGCCACCGGGGGAAACAACGCCGGTGCCGCGACGCACTCGGCCCAGCGCGCCAGCCAGGGAACGAGGTGCGGCTCGTCGACGCTCCGCACGCGCCGCGCGCCGGCCAGCGCGGCGCCGAGGGCGGCGGCGTCGCCATGCCAGCATTGCGAGGTGAGTGCCGCCATGCGCGTGCCCACGAAGCGCCAGCGTCGCTCGCTCCACGGCCACGCACGATGAAAGTCGCTGACAAACACGCCGAGCACCAGTGCATCGGGCGGAAGCGCGGGCAGCGCGCCCAGGTTCCATGGATGCACGAGCCACACATCGCGGCCCTTCGCGAGCGCGGGCTCGGGCGCCGCCGCGCCCAAGCCATGCGGCGGCTCGATCAGCAGCGGCGGCTCCAGCGCCCGCGGCCCCAGCGCGGCGCCGGCCGGCGCCGAGGACGCCTGCCGGGCCAGACGGTCCAGCGACTCGTATGACGCGTCGATGACGCTGCCCGGGCTGTGCCACAACAAGGGCGCGTAGCGGGCCACGTTCTCCGCGTTGAACAGGTAGGGCTTGTGGCTGGCGGTGCCCGCCACCCATTGCCACGAGAGGTGGTTGCTCGCCAGGTCGCCATCGAGCAGGTGACCATAGAGCCAGTTCGCACCGCACCGCCAGTGCACCTTGCGCAGGTGCACCACGTAGCTGGCCAGCCACATGCGGGCGTGGTTGTGCAGTGCTCCGGTGGCGTACAGCGTGTGCACCACCTCGTCGATGACCGGCACGCCTGTACAGCCATTGCGGATGTCGGCCGGCAGCTCGGTGGCGTAGGCGGCGTCGGGCAGCGGCCCGTCGTGCAGCGACCGCAGGATGCCGTCGCCTCGCTGCTGCCAGACATGGCGAAAGTACGCCCGCCAACCCAGTTCGTAGACGAACTTGTGCTGCACCTCCAGTTCGTGCCGGGCCGCCACGCCGGCCAGCACATCGGCCAGCGAGACCAGGCCGTGCGTGATGTACGGCGACAGGCCGCTGACCGCGCCGTCGATCGCATTGCGGGTGCGCGCATAGGCAGCCGGCCGCACCGCAGCGATGCGGGCCTGCGCCGCGACCAGCGTGGGCGGGTACGAGTCAATCATGCGGCACCGCACCCACCTCGCCGCGGCGATTCGCTGATGCTGCAGCGCTGCAGCACCGTGCCCGGGCCAGCGGCACCGAAGGCCTCGCGGAGCTTGTCGGGGGCGTCGAGCCGCGTGTGGTGCAGCGGGCGAGCGGCCGCAACTTAACCATGCACCGCCCTCGTTCGTCGGCAGGCGTGGCTGCAATACTTCACCTCGGCCCAGTTCTTGGCCCAGTGCCTGCGCCAGCTCATGGCACGGCCGCAAGCTATGCAAGGCATGCTCGGCAGCGCCGCCTTGTTGCCGCGGAAGCCTGCGCCGCTCATGTGCGCCTTCTCGACAAGCGCTCAGGGCCGGGCCCGGTCATGCCTTTTTGGCCCACGCGCTGCACCAGCCGGGTCCGGCCACCAGCCTGGTGCCAAAGAGCGGGCAGCCCGCCGCGTTGTCGGCGGCTTTGCCCTGGTAGAGGGCGCAGTTTGTGCAGTTCTGGCCGGCGGCGAACTTGGGGAATTTCTTGGAGTCCGCGCGCTTGGCGTCAGCCACGTAGCCGAGCGCCACGGCCTGCGCATCCTTTTCGTCGAGAAGGGCTTGGGCGTGGGCAAGCGTGCCCACTGCGGCACTGGAGGCGGCCAAGGTCATCAGGAAAACACGGCGCTGGATTGGTTGGGTCATGGAAAGCTCCTTGAAAAAGGGGGTGGGAAGAACGAGGGCCGGGACCTGACGCCTCATCACGATAAGGATAGTCTTTTCATGGTCATAAGCGCTTCAATTCAGTCGTAACCCTGCGTCATAGTCTTCAATTAGGAGTCAACATCGACTCATTTAACTTCCTTTGCCCAGCAAAGGCCCTTCGCACCGACCCACGCTGACCGGGCTGATCTCGCCGCGTGAACCGCCCTGGATAGGCCTCTTGAATCGCTCCCCGCAGGATCAGTATTCGAGGGCTGTCGCCTTGCCCTGGAACACGCGGTAGCTGACCACCGTGTACCCGGCGATCACCGGCAGGACAACGCCGGCGCCGACGAAGATGATCCACAGCGACTCGGTGCTGCTCGCGGCCTGCCAGATCGTCAGCCGGTCGACCACCAGCCACGGGAAGAGGCTGTAGGCCAGACCGTAGAAGGCCAGCATCACGATGCCCACTGCGCCCGCGAAGGGCACCCAGTCGCCGTAGGCATTGCCCAACGCCAGACGGATCGGCAGCCGCCGCAACGAGCGCTCGACGATGAAGAAGAGCAGCAGCGTGGCCAGCGGCAGCGGCGCCAGCAGCACCACGTAGGGCAAGGTGAACCAGCGCTCGAAGATGGCCGGGCTGATGAGCGGCGTGGCCGCCGAGATCGCCGCCACGCCCACGGCCGTGAGCCCGAGAGACACTCGCGCCCATCGCACCGCGGCGAGTTGCAGCGCACCTTCGGTCTTCATGATCAACCAGCCGGCACCCAGCAGCATGTAGGTGCCCAGCAGGCACACGGCGATCAGGGCCGAGAACAGCGTGGCCCAGCCGTCGCCTCGAAACCCGGTCACCCACTGACCGAGCATGTAGCCCTGGGCCAGGCTGGCCAGCACCGACCCCGCGTTGAATGCCCGGTTCCACAGGGCCTTGCGGTCGGCGCCCGC
>JANNKS010000573.1:0-7982 GCA_031396425.1 Rhizobacter sp.
CGCTGAGCTGTTCGAACTGCATCAGCGAGTCGATGCGGATCGCCTGGGTCTGGTCGTGTGCCATGTCGCGCAGCACACGCTCGACCAGGCTCAGGTCCTGGTGCAGCAGCGTGCCCGGGGGTGACTTGAATGCGCGTTCCCGCACCGCGGCCCAGGTCTTGCGCAGGTAGGCGATGTCGTCGGCCAGTTCAGCGTCGCTCGCGTCCTCGGCGTTGGTGCGCAAGATGAAGCCGCCGGCGGCACCATTGCCGTCGGGCACGATGGCCAGGGCGCTCATGCGGGCGCGCAGTTGTTCGCGCAATTCGGGCGAGCCGATCTTCTGCGAAATGCCGATGCGGTCGTCCTGCGGCAGGAATACCAGCAGGCGCCCGGCGATCGACACTTGCGACGACAGCCTCGCCCCCTTGGTGCCGATCGGGTCCTTGATGACCTGCACCGTGAGCGTCTGGCCCTCGAAAACGAGCCGCTCGATCGGCGTGGCGGTGGCCGCCGAACTGTCGGTGCGGCCGCTCGAGCCGGCGACGTGGACGTCGGCGACGTGAAGGAACGCGGCGCGGTCCAGGCCGATGTCGATGAACGCCGATTGCATTCCGGGCAGCACCCGCGCTACCCGCCCCGAGTAGATGTTGCCGACCAGCCCACGCTCGAGCGTTCGCTCGACGTGAAGTTCCTGTATCGAGCCGTTTTCGACGACCGCCACGCGCGTTTCCTGCGGCGCCCAGTTGATCAGAATGTCCTGCATGGACGGCATTGTCAGCCAATCGGTGGTGTGCGCCGCTGGATTCGCGCCGGTTCGATCAAGCGCCTCGGCCCCAGTCCCGCAACAGCAACGCCGTTTCGAACAGGGGCAGGCCCATGATGCCCGAGTAACTGCCCTCGATGCGCTCGATCCAGCGCGCCGCGTCGCTCTGGATCGCGTAGGCGCCGGCTTTGCCGAACGGCTCGCCGCCGGCCACGTAGGCCTGGATGTCGGCCGCAGCGATCACACTGAAGCGCACCCGCGAGGAGTTGACTGCCATCTTCGAACGCCGCCCGTCGAACAGCGCCACCGCGCTGATGACGCGGTGGCTGCGGCCGCTCAATTGGGTGAGCATGTGCACCGCGTCGGCGGCATTCGCCGGCTTGCCGAAGATGCGTGAGCCCAAGGCCACGGTGGTGTCGGCGCACAGGATGGGTGCGTTCGGCAACGCGCGTCGCGCCAGGCGCTGGCGTGCGGCACGCAGCTTGGCACGCGTCACGCGGACCACGTAGTCGCCCGGCAATTCACCCGGCCGTGTGGCCTCCAGCGCTTCGGCATCTTCCTTCGCGTCGGGCAGCAGCATCTGGTAGCGCACGCCGATCTGCTCGAGCAACTGGCGGCGGCGCGGGCTTTGCGAAGCGAGGTAGATGAAGTTCTGGGGTGCGGGCACGGTGAATCGGCTCAACGTTGACATTCGCTGGTGCAGGCGAAACGCCGCGTGCGCGAGCCGCGGCACTGCGCGATGCTCATTCGCGGTGATACGGATGGTGCGTCAGCAGCGTCCAGGCCCGGTAAAGCGCCTCGGCGAGCACCACCCGCGCCAAAGCATGAGGCAGCGTCAGGTCGGACAGCCGCAGGGTTTCATCGGCACTCGCCTTGAGGGTGTCATCCAGGCCATCCGGGCCGCCCATCAGCAGCGCCACATCGCGGCCGTCGTCACGCCACGCCAGCAGGCGCTGCGCGAGCTGCGCCGTGGTCAGGCGCGTGCCGCGTTCGTCGAGCACCACGCGGCGCGCGCCCTTCGGGCACGCCCCGCTGATGCGCGCCGCCTCGGCGGCCATCATCGACGCCGCGCCCTGGCTGGCACGCGGCTCGGCTTTCACGGCCTTGAGCTCGAGGCGCAACTCGGGTGGAAACCGCTTGGCGTACTCGTCGTAGGCCGCCGTCGCCCATACCGGCGGGCGCTGGCCCACCGCGAGCAGCCACAGCTTCATGAACGGCGCGGCTCGAACCGTTTCATCAACGCGATGGGCTCTTTTTCACCGCCACCTTCGCAGCAACGCGGCGAACCACGGTCTTCGGCGTGGCCGGGCGCTTGGCGCCGGTCGCGCGCTGGGCCGGGCCGCTGCGCGCTGCGGTCTTGCGGACCGGCGCCTTCGCGGTCGGTGCCTTCGCGGCGGTCAGCCTCTTGGCGCCGCCTGCCGGTGCGGCACCACGACGCGCCGGTGCTTTTTTCGAAGGCGATTTCCTGGCGGCAGTGTCACCGCCACCGGCCCGGCCCGCGTCGGCGCCTGCTGCAGACGGCTGCGCGCGCGCGCGCGAGGCGGCCGATGGTGCGGCGGCCTTGACGAGATGAGCGGGCTGGTTGTCGAGTTTCATCTTCACCGACTTGCCACCCCACAGTTCCTCGAGGTGGTAGTAGTCGCGGATGGCCGGCTGCATCAGGTGCACCACCGCCGCGCCGCAGTCGACGATGATCCATTCGCCGTTCTCTTCGCCCTCGGTGCGCAGCACCGCCATGCCCCGGCTCTTCACCGCGTCGCGCACACTGCTCGCGAGCGCCTTGGTCTGCCGGTTGCTCGTGCCCGTAGCGACGATCACGCGTTCGAACAGGGGCGAGAGGTGTTCGGTGTTGAACACGACGATGTTCTGGGCCTTGACGTCTTCCAGACCATCGACGATGGCGCGTTGCAGTTTGCGGATGTCCATTCAACTCCTGAGGTGGCCCCGGTAGAGGCGATGTTGATCAATATAACTTGCCACGGCCGGCGGCACCATCTCGGCGATGCTCTGGCCCAGTTCGACACGCAAGCGCACGCCCGTCGCCGACACCGGGGTCGGCGGCAGCGGCAGCTCGATCACGACGCCGCTGGCGGCTTGCACTTCGGGGTTGGACTGGGGCGGGTCCCCTGCGCGGTTCGCCACTGCGAGCGTGACCAGTCGCACCAGCTCGTCCCAACCGTTCCAGGTGTGAAAGTGGGCGAACTGGTCCTGGCCGATGACGAGAAACCAATCGGCCCGGTCTGCACCCTCGCGCGCCTGCAGTTCGCGCACCGTGTCGACGGTGTAGCTCGGGCCGACCCGGCGCAGTTCGCAGCTCTCGAGCTTGAAGCGCGGCTCATCGGCAATCGCCAGGCTGACCATCGCGGCGCGGTCCGCCGCCCGCACCAGGGCGGCAGCCTTCTGCCAGGCCTGCCCCACCGGCACCCACAGCAATTCATCGAGTTGCAGGTGTTCGAGCGCCACGCGTGCAAGCGCCAGGTGCGCGTTGTGCACCGGGTCGAAGCTGCCGCCGAAGATGCCGATGCGTTTCAAGCGCAAGGTGGGGCCCAGTCGCGGGGGCGTAGAAAGTCGCTGTACAGCCGCGCCTCGGGCGTGCCCGGCTCGGGCTTCCAGTTGTAGCGCCATTTCACGAGCGGCGGCATCGACATCAGGATGCTTTCGGTGCGCCCGCCCGACTGCAGGCCGAAGTGGGTGCCGCGGTCGAACACCAGGTTGAATTCGACATAGCGGCCGCGCCGGTAGGCCTGGAAGTCGCGTTCGCGTTCACCGAACGGCAGGCCGCGGCGGCGCTGCACGATGGGCAGGTAGGCGGCGAGAAAACTGTCGCCCACCGCGCGCGTCATCGCGAAGCTGCCGTCAAAACCCAGCTCGGAGAAGTCGTCGTAGAACACGCCGCCGATGCCACGCGGCTCGTTGCGGTGCTTGAGGAAGAAGTATTCGTCGCACCAGCGCTTGAAGCGCGGGTACTTGTCGTCACCGAAGGGCAGCAGCGCGGCGCGGTTGACGTGGTGGAAGTGCTGGGCGTCGTCTTCGAAGCCGTAGTACGGCGTCAGGTCCATGCCGCCGCCGAACCAGACCACCGGCTCGCGACCGGCGGGCAGCGCGGCAAGCATGCGCACATTCATGTGCACCGTGGGCACGTAGGGGTTGTGCGGGTGGAACACCAGCGAGACGCCCATCGCCTCGAATGGCGCGCCGGCCAGTTCGGCGCGGTGCTGGGTGGCCGAGGGCGGCAGCGACGCACCCTTGACGTGCGAGAAGTTGCAGCCGCCGCGCTCCAGCAGCGCACTGCCTTCGATGAGGCGCGAGCAGCCGTCGCCCTGCAGTTTTTCGCCCGGCGCGCGCACCCAGGCGTCGCGCTGGAACGGCTCGCCGGCCTCGGCCTGCATCGCGTCAATGATGCGGTCTTGCAGGCCCAGGAAGTAGGTGCGCAGGCCGTCAATGTTCATGATTCAAGACGGATCGGCGCAGCCTGCACCGGGTTGCGCCCGCTGCGACCCGACAGAACGGAAGCAATCGCTGCCATGTCGGCGGAGACGTCGCCGGTGAGACGGAGGAAATGCTGCACACCGATCTCGCGCTCCCGGTAGTCGAGGTAGACCAAAGCCAGCGGAACGCCGGCCTGCTGCGCGACATGATAGAAGCCGGAGCGCCATGCCGCACTGTACTTGCGGGTGCCTTCGGGGGACAGCGCCAGCCACATGAAGTCGCCATTCTCGCGCGCCGCGGTGAGCGCGCTGGCCATCTGGGCGACGATGCCGCTCGCTAACCTTCGGTCCACCGGCACGCCGCCCAGCCAGCGCAGCCAGCGGCCGAACAGCGGCAGCTTGAACAGCGTGTCCTTGCCCCAGAACGTCACCTGCAGGCCGACCGCCCATTTCGCCAGCATCGCGACCGGAAAATCCCAGTTCGAGGTGTGGGGGTAAACGATCAGCACGCCCTGGCGCGCCGGCAGGCCGTTGAACAGCAGTCGCCAGCCGGCCAGGCGCAGCACGGCGCGCGCCAGGGCGCTGCCATTCAACTGCACCGGCTGAGTTTCAGCCACGGGTGGTCGAGTTCAACGGGGTCGTCTGCGTTTGGAACAACGGCGCATTCAACGCTTGATGGCTCGGTGGCCGATGTCGCGCCGATGCTGCGCGCCTTCGAACCGAATGCCGTCCAGGTACTGGTAGGCGCGCGCCTGCGCGATCTTGACCGAGTCGCCGAACGCGGTGGCACACAACACCCGCCCGCCCGCCGTGACGAGCACGCGGTTCTGCAGCGCCGTACCGGCGTGGAAGAGCACCGCATCGCTCGCTTCGGCGGGCAGCGCTTCAATCGGGTCCCCGCGGTGCGGCTGCAGCGGGTAACCTGCGGCGGCGATCACGACGCCCAGGGCACAGCGGCGGTCCCAGTCGAGCTCGACGCTCTTGAGCGTGCCATCGGTGGCGTGCATCAAGACCTCGAACAGGTCGCTCTTCAGGCGCATCAGGATCACCTGCGCCTCCGGGTCGCCGAGGCGGCAGTTGAATTCCACCGTGCGTGGCTGGCCGTGCGCGTCGATCATCAGGCCGGCGTAGAGGAAACCGGTGTAGGTGATGCCTTCAGCGGCGAGACCGGCAATGGTGGGCAGGATGATCTCGTGCATCGCCCTGGCATGCACGTTGGGCGTGACCACCGGCGCCGGCGAATAGGCGCCCATGCCGCCGGTGTTGGGGCCGTTGTCGCCGTCGAGCAGGCGCTTGTGGTCCTGGCTGGTGGCCAGCGGAATGACGTTCTTCCCGTCGCACATCACGATGAAGCTGGCTTCTTCGCCGCTGAGGAACTCCTCGATCACGACCCGTGGCAGGTTCGCCCCATCGGCACCGGCGTTGTGCTGAACGCCGAGCTTGTTGCCCTGCGCATCGTCGGCGAGCATCCAGTCGATCGCCTCGTGCGCCTGCGCCGCACTGGTGGCCACCACCACACCCTTGCCCGCCGCCAGGCCGTCGGCCTTGATGACGATCGGCGCGCCCTTGGCGTCGACATGGGCGTGCGCGGCAGCCGCGTCGGTGAAGGTCTCGAACGCTGCGGTGGGAATCGCGTGGCGTTTCATGAACGCTTTCGCATAGGCCTTGGAGCTTTCCAGCATCGCGGCCGCACGCGTCGGCCCGAACACGCGCAGGCCGCGTTCGCGGAACAGGTCGACCACACCGGCCGCGAGCGGGCCTTCCGGCCCGACCACGGTGAGCGTGATCTTCTCGTGCTGCGCAAAATCGGCCAGCGCGTGCAGGTCGGTGATGGGCACGTTGCGCAAGCGCACGTCCGTTGCCGTGCCGCCGTTGCCGGGCGCCACGTACACCATCTGCATGCGCGGCGACTGCGCCAGCTTCCAGGCCAGCGCGTGCTCGCGCCCGCCATTGCCGATCACCAGGACCTTCATGGCATCAATGCAGCGTTGTGATAGACGTTCTGGGTGTCGTCCAGGTCTTCCAGCACGTCGAGCAGCTTCTGCATGCGCTGCGCGTCCTCGCCCGCCAGCTCGATGCTCGCTTCGGCGCGCATCGTCACCTCGGCAAGTTCGCTGCGCAACCCGGCGGCTTCGAGCGCAGCCTTCACGGCTTCGAAGTCGGGCGGAGCGCACAACACTTCGATTGCACCGTCGTCATCGCTCAGCACGTCTTCGGCGCCGGCCTCGAGGGCCACTTCCATGACCTTGTCTTCACTCGTGCCGGGCGCGAACACGAACTGGCCGCAGTGTTTGAACTGGAACGCCACCGACCCTTCGGTGCCCATGTTGCCGCCGTGCTTGCTGAACGCGTGGCGCACCTCGGCGACGGTGCGCACGCGGTTGTCGGTCATGCAGTCGATGATGATCGCCGCGCCGCCGATGCCGTAACCCTCGTAGCGGATTTCCTCGTAGCTCAGGCCCTCGAGCGTGCCCGACGCCTTGTCGACGTTGTATTTGATGCGGTCGGCCGGCATGTTGACGGCCTTTGCCTTGTCGATCGCCAGCCGCAGGCGCGGGTTCATCGCCGGGTCACCACCGCCATTGCGCGCCGCCACCGTGATTTCGCGGATCACGCGGGTCCAGACCTTGCCGCGCTTCTCGTCCTGGCGGCCCTTGCGGTGCTGGATGTTGGCCCATTTGGAATGACCGGCCATGTGCTCTCCTCGGCTGCAAGCGCCGGCCGTTTCGGCCGATTCGGGCCCGCCCTGGCGCCAGGCGAGCCGCTTGCTCTGTTTGTTGGATAGACTGCGATTTTACGTGTCACCCCAGGAGGAGTCCCATGGCCGAACCGATTCTCATCGCCAGACATGGCAGCATCGATTGCCAGATGTTGCCCGCGCTGGCGAACCGCCACGGCCTGATCACCGGGGCCACCGGCACCGGCAAGACGATCACGCTGCAGACCCTCGCGGAGAATTTCAGCCGCATCGGAGTGCCGGTGTTCCTGGCCGACGTGAAGGGTGACCTGACCGGCATCAGCCAGGCCGGCAAGGTGGGCGACAAGCTCGCCGCCGTGCTGAAGGAGCGCGGCCTGGACGCGCCCGAGTCGCTCGCCTGCCCCGCCACGTTGTGGGATGTGTTCGGCGAGCACGGTCACCCGGTGCGCGCCACCGTCAGCGACATGGGGCCGCTGTTGCTGGCGCGCATGCTGGCCCTCAATGAAACTCAGCAAGGCGTGCTGCAGCTCGTCTTCAAGATCGCCGACGACAACGGCATGGCGCTGCTCGACCTGAAAGACCTGCGCGCCATGCTCCAGCACGTGGGCGAAAACGCCAAAGACTTCACCACCGCCTACGGCAACGTCAGCGCCGCCAGCGTCGGCGCCATCCAGCGCGGGCTGCTGCAGATCGGTGAGCAGGGCGGCGACCTGTTCTTCGGCGAGCCGATGCTCAACATCGCCGATTTCATGCAGACCGATGGCGGCAAAGGCATCGTCAACATCCTGGTCGCCGACAAGCTGCTGAACAACCCGCGCCTGTACGCCACCTTCCTGCTGTGGATGCTCTCCGAGCTGTTCGAACAGTTGCCCGAGGTCGGCGACCTTGAACAACCCAAACTCGTGTTTTTCTTCGACGAGGCCCACCTGCTGTTCAAGGAAGCGCCGAGCGCACTGGTCGAGCGCATCGAACTCGTCGTGCGGCTGGTGCGCAGCAAGGGCGTCGGCGTGTACTTCGTGACCCAGAACCCGCTCGACGTGCCCGACACCGTGCTGGCGCAGCTGGGCAACCGCGTGCAGCACGCGCTGCGCGCCTTCACGCCACGCGACCAGAA
>JANNKS010000587.1:0-11036 GCA_031396425.1 Rhizobacter sp.
TCGCCGCCGCCTGGCTGTACGCGCAGTTCATCACCGCGAAGACCACGTCGTTGAAGAAGACGATCGTCGGCCTGACACCGATCCGCGAGAGCGACATCCAGTCGCAGGCGATGACCGACATGGCGCCCAAGCTCGGTGGCCTGGTCGAGTTCTATCGCAGCCCGGCGCGCGTGGCCTGGACGCCCACCGGCGGCAACGTGCCCGACTATCCGAAACTGGCACAACTCTGGTGGAAGAACGTCGCAGTGGCCGTGACTGGCGAGAAGACCCCGCAGCAGGCGATGGACACGCTGGCCGACGAGATGGACCAGGTGATGGAGCGCCTTGAGCGCGCGGGCATGGCGAATTGCCCGCCCAAGCTCAACCCCAAGGGCGACCCCAAGAAGTACCTGAGCGACAAGGGCGCGCCGTGGGCCAAGCTGGCCAACGAGAAGCCCAAGGGCGAGACGATCGCCTACGACACGCTGCTGGGTGCGTGGAAGGCCGGCAAGGTGCGTTGATGCACGGCTGAGATCGGGCTCCCGTCCTGCCGGCGTTGGCCGCTGCGGGAGCCGCCAATCGAAGCGCCGGCCCGATGACGGCCGCGCTGCGGGCCCTCGATGCGAAGGTATCGGGGGCCGTTTCATTGGTGTGCTTGGAATCTGCCCTGCGCACCAACGGCCCGGCGTCGTTCTGCCCTGTATAACCCTCGCCCATGTTCACCGCGCCGCTGTTCATCGGCACCCTGTTCGCCCTTGCTGCCGGCCTGATGTGGGGCCTGGTGTTCGTCTCACCGCTGCTGCTGCCCGAATACCCCGCGGCGCTGCAATCGTTCGGGCGTTACCTCGCGTTCGGCCTGATCGCGCTGCCGCTGGCCTGGCTCGACCGCGCGCGCCTGGCTTCGCTGACGCGCGCCGACTGGCTCGAGGCGCTCAAGCTCGCCGCCGTGGGCAACATCATCTATTACCTCTTTCTGGCTGCGGCGATCCAGCGTGCCGGCGGCCCGCTGCCGACGATGATCATCGGCACCTTGCCGGTCGTGATTGCGGTGTGTTCGAACCTGCGCGACGCGGAACGCGACGGCCGCCTGCCGTGGCTGCCATTGCTGCCGTCGCTGCTGTTGATTGCTGCGGGGATTTCGTTCGTCAACCATGTTGAGCTGGCGCATCTGCATGGGATGGGCGGAGCCGACATGTCGCGCTACGCGACCGGGGCCTTGCTTGCGCTGGGCGCAGTGGCTTGCTGGACCTGGTACCCGATCCGCAACGCCGACTGGCTGCGCGCCCACCCGGACCGTCCGCCCAGCACCTGGGCCACCGCACAGGGTGTGGCCACACTGCCGCTCGCACTGCTGGGCTATGCGCTGTGGTGGACCTGGAGCGCATTGAGCGGCGACCGCTCGATGCTGACGCCGGTGGCCGGCGTGATGCTGCCCCTTGGCCCGCGGCCGGAAGTTTTTCTGGGCCTGATGTTCACGATCGGCCTGTTCGCCTCATGGTTGGGCACCTTGTGCTGGAACGAAGCAAGCCAGCGCCTGCCCACCACCATGGTGGGTCAGTTGATCGTGTTCGAAACCCTGTCGGCGCTGGCCTATGCGTTCATGTTGCGCGGCACGCTGCCCGCGGCGCCGACGCTGATCGGCGTGGTCTTGCTGGTGGCGGGTGTGGTGTGGGCGCTGCGCGTCAAGGTCACTCCGCTGAGTGCCGAAGCGCACCCGAACTGACTATTCCAAGGCGTCAAGCAGCACTTGCGAGTGGCTTGACTGCCCGCGCGTGCCACGCCAGGATCGCCAGCACGCCGACGATCGCCACTGCCGAGACCGCGGGCCGCGCAAACATCAGCGCAAGGGACAGCGCATTGAGTGCCAGGAACGCCGGCCTGCCGACGGGCCGCCTGACGCTGCCTGTGTACGCGGCGCCAAGCCCCAGGATCGCCACGATGGTTGACACCAATGCGATCAGGAAGGGCGCCCACTGGAAGTCGATGAACAGCAGCGCCGGTGTGTAGACGAACGCGAACGGCACCAACGCCTTGCCCATCGACAGGCGGAATGCCGTGTTGCCGGTGCCCATCGGTTCGCTGCGTGCGATGCCCGCCGCCGCGAATGCGGCCAGTGCCACCGGGGGCGTCACGTCGGCGAGCACACCGTAGTAGAAGACGAAGAAGTGGGTCGCGAGTTGCGGCACGCCGAGTTGCGCGAGGGCCGGCGCGACGATCGCCGCCAGGATGATGTAGGTCGGCGTCGTGGGCACGCCGGTGCCCATGATGATGCAGGCGATGGCCGTGAAGATCAGGCCGAACAGGATCGTCACCTGCTTGAGGTCGAACCAGCCCCACACATCGAAGGCGTGCAGCGCCGTCGCGACGACACCCGACAAGTCGATCACGAAGGCCGAGAACTTGAAGCCCATGCCGGTCAGCGTGAGCACGCCCAGCACGAAACCGACGCAGGCGCACGACGCGCCGATGCTCAGGGCCGACTTGGCGCCCATCTCGAAGCCGCGCACCAACCCGCGCGGTGTGATCGCCAAACCGACCATGCCTGTGCCCATAGTCCCGAGCAGCTTCGGAATCCACGAGCACGCAATCGTCAACGTGATGCCCCAGAACGCCGCCAGGAACGGCGTGTATTGCAAGAGCAGCAGCGTCACCATCGTCACGAGCGGGATGAACAGGTGCCAAGAACTGCGCAGCACGAAGGCGAGCGACGGGATTTCGTCGGGCGACATGCCCGCGAGCCGCAGGCGCTTGGCCTCGAGGTGCACCATCCACAGGATCGCGAGGTAGTGCAGCGCGGCTGGCACGATCGCGACCAGGATCAGCTGGTTGTACGGGATGCCCAGCGTCTCGGCCATGATGAAGGCGGCGGCTCCCATGATGGGCGGCGTGACCTGGCCGCCGCACGCCGACGAGGCTTCCACCGCGCCCGCGAAGCGCGGCGAGAAGCCGACCTTCTTCATCAGCGGGATCGTCATCACCCCGGTGGTGACGGTGTTGGCGATCGCGGAGCCGGAAATCATGCCGAACAGGCCCGAGGTCACGACGCACACCTTCGCCGGCCCGCCCGAGAAACGACCTGCGGCGATGGTTGCGAGGTTGACGAACAGCTGCGCCAGCCCGGTCAACTGCGCCATCACGCCGAACAGCACGTAGTGGAAGACGAAGGTCGCCACCACGCCGACGGCGATGCCGTAGATGCCCTCGGTGCCCTTGTACAGGTAGGCGACGACGCGCGGCACGCTGTAGCCGCGGTGTGCCAGGTCGCCGGGCAGGTAGGGGCCGAACACGCCGTACAACACAGTCACCACCGCAAGCAGCGGCAGAAAGATGCCCATCGTGCGGCGCGTCGCCTCGATCGTCATCGCGATCGCGATCACGCCGAACATCAAGTCCAGCGGTGAGTTGTCGCCCGGGCGCTGGATGAAGATATCGTCGAAGAACAGCAGCAGGTAGAGCGAGAAGCCCGATGCCAGCGCGGCGAAGATCCAGTCGCGCCACGGAATGTGGCTGTGGCTGCCGTCGTAAGCTCTGAAGGGCAGCGACAATCCGGCAATCGCCAGCAGCACCCCGGTGAACGCCAGTTTGGCCGCGGGCGACGCGCCATCGCCTACCGACTCCATCAGGCTGCCGCCGAGCACCAGGTAGAACACCGACAGCCCCAGCGAAACGGTCCATTCCCAAGCACCCGGCAGACGCAGCTGGCGCGGAAATACCAGGAAGCACAGGCCCATTACGACGCTGAGGTGGATCGCGCGATGGGCAATCTCGTTGTGCAGGCCGAAGCCGGCGGTGTAGTAGTGCCAAGCCGACAGGCCGACCGCGATTGCCGTGACGATGCCCGCCGACACCCCGACCAGGCGGCGAAAACTCGACTCGGGGTCGAACTGCTCGATCAGGCGGTCGACTTCGTCCTGGCTCGCCGTGCTCATCGCGCTGCGGTTCCTGCGGCGCAGCCCCGGGACCGAAATTCGATCGCCTGGGTGCTCAGCTCGGCGAGCCACAGTGGCCCACTGGCCAGCAGCAGCCGCATGTTCTGCGCCGGCAGCGGCCGCACCACGAGCGGCTGCACTTCGCGTTGCAATTCCAGGCGCCAGCCATCGCCCTCACGCACCAGGCGCTCACCCGGCCCGGCGGCATACGGCAGGCCGTAGCCCGTGCCGTCGAAACGTTCTTCCACCAGCACCGCGTGCGGCCGGAACGCGTAGGTGTCGAGCACCGTGGTGCCGAGCACCGAGTGTTCGAACGCGATCGTTGCGCTGGGTTGCGCCGGGTCCAGCGTCAGGCGCTGCAACTCGCGGCCGCTGCGGTGTTCGGTCAGCACCAGCTCGCACGATTCGGCGTGCGGCGTCGCGGCGGCGCAGCAAAACACGGCAGCGAGAAGCGCCCCGCCGCAGTGCCGCGCGCGCCGCAGCGAGGTCACTTGACGATGCCTTTTTCCTTGAAGTACTTCAGCGCGCCGGGGTGCAGCGGTGCCGTGCCGACGGCGGTGGCGGTGGCCAGCGTGATGTTCTTGCCCTGGGCATGCACCTGGCCCATGATGGCGGTGTTCTCGTAGAGCGCTTTCGTCACCTCGTAGGCGACGTTGTCGGGCACGCCGTCGTGGGCGGTCCACACCGCCATCACCGCGAGCGTGTCCACCGCTGCCGTCTGGCCCTTGTAGGTGTTCGCCGGCAGCGGCACCTTGGCGTAGTAGGGCTGCTGGCGCTGCAGTTCGGTGATCTCGGGGCCGCTGAGCGGAATCACCTTCAGCGCGTGGCTTTGCGCGAAGTCGGTGACCGCCGAGGTCGGCACACCGGCGGTGATGAGGGTGGCCTGCAGGTTGCCGTCTTTGATCTTGTCGACCGCCTGGGTGAACGACGACAGGTCTTCCTTGATGTCGGCGCGCGTCATGCCATGAACTTTGAGCAGGTCGGTCAGCAACTGGTACTGGCCCGAGCCGGGCGCGCCCGACGAGATGCTCTTGCCCTTCAGGTCGCGCACGCTGTTGATGTTGAAGTCGGCGCGCGTGATCAGCTGCACCGTCTCGGGGTACAGCGCGCCGAGTGCGCGCAGGTTCTTCAGCGGCGCCTTGTCGAACTGGCCGGTGCCGTTGTAGGCGGCGTCGAGGATGTCGGCGGCGACGAAGGCCGACTCGATCTCCTTGTTGCCCAGCAGTTTGGCGTTGCCCACCGAAGCGCCGGCGGCTTCGGCGGTGGCGCTGATCTTCTTGCCGTCGACCGTCGCCTTGTTCGAGATCAGCTGTGCGAGCATGCCGCCCAGCGGGTAATAGGTGCCGCCGGTGCCGCCGGTGGCGACGCCGAAGAACAGGCGCTGTTGGGCCAGCGCCGTGGTGGCGAGCGTGGCGACGGCCACGCCGGCGGCGATCAACTTCCAGGTGAGTTTCATGGGGTCAGCCTCTGCGAGTTGCCAAACGCGCAACGTTAACCGCCTTGGCGGGCCGGGCCCATCGAGGTTTGCCCTCGCGCGCCAGAAGGAAACGCACGGCCACCCGATGTTTCCTTGACTTCAAGGGGCGCGAAGGGGCCGCTTCGTGGCCCTTGGGGCGGCGGCGGGCATTCGCCGCCTGGGGGCGCTCTCAGCGAATGTGCGCGGCGTCGGGCAATTCGTTCGCGTTCACTGCCCCGGGGGCGAGCGCAAAATGTTGCGCCAGCAGCGCGTCGACCGCCGCGATCGCATCATTCAGTCCGGCTTCGAACTGGCCGCTGCGAAATGCACCGCGCATCGCCGTCATGATGGCCTGCCACTGCGTGGCGTCGACAAACCGGTTCAGGCCGCGGTCGGCAACGATCTCGATGCGATGTTCGGCGAGCAGCAGGTAGATCAGCACGCCGTTGTTGTGTTCGGTGTCCCACACGCGCAGTTTGCCGAACATCGCCACCGCGCGTTCGCGCGCGCTGGCGTTGCGCCACAGGTAGCTCAGCGGCAAACCGGCTTCGACGCAGACGCGGATCTCACCGCTGTGGTGGCGCTCGCTCGCGGCGACGCGCGCCTCGAGGCGCGCCAGGCCGTCGCGGCCGAGCGCACGCAGCGCGTCGCGTTCGTCGAGGGTGCGATGCTTGAGCAGGCGCAGCAGCTTGTTCATGTCTACCAGTCTCCCGAGGCGCCGCCGCCGCCGAAGTCGCCGCCGCCGCCGGAGCTGAAACCGCCCCCGCCGCCGCCGAAGCCGCCGCCCCCGCCGCCTCCCCAGATCACCGGCCCGCCGCTGGAACGCCCGCCGCGGCTGGCGCCGATGCCCATCACACCGACGAGGAACAGCGCAATCAAGCCGGCACCGCCGGCCACGAGTGCGCTGGCGGTCAGAAACCAGCCGATGCCGCCGGCCGCGCCGCCGGTCAGCAGGCTGCCCAGCTTGCGCCCGAACATTCCGGTCAATACCGCGCCGATGATGGGCACGCCGACGAACAGGAAGATCGCCAGGTCCTGCAGGTCGAAGCCGCCGAGTGCGCCGCCTTTGACACCGGCCGAAGGTTCGGCCAGGCCTTCACCGGCGATGCGCGCGCTGAGCTTGTCAATGGCGAAGTTCAGGCCACCCGCGTAGTCGCCTGCCTTGAACGCCGGGCTGATCTGCTCGCTGATGATGCGTTTCGCGGCGAGGTCGGGAATCGCCCCTTCGAGGCCCTTCGCCACTTCGATGCGCACGCGCCGGTCGTTCTTCGCGACGACGATCAGCAGGCCGTCGCCGATCTCGCGCCGGCCGATCTTCCAGGCCTCGCCCAGGCGCTGCGCATACGCCGCGATGTCTTCGGGCGCGGTGCTGGGAATCAACAGCACCACGATCTGCGAGCCGCGTTGCGCCTCCACGGCGGCGAGCTTGGTCTCCAGCGCCTGTTGTTGCGCCGTGCTCAGCGTGCCGGTCTGGTCGATCACGCGCGCCGTGAGCGCGGGCAGCGGCAACACGTCCTGCGCGTGGGCGGTGTGCGCGCCCAGCACCGCCGCCAGCGCAACGCCAAGTGCCAGCCGCAGCACCACGAGGCAGTGCAATGCGAAACCCGAAGCCAGGCGGTGTGGCATGGGGTTGGCGACGCGGCGGGTTGTCAACGGCAGGCGAACGAGGAGCAGCTTGCCGCGCTTGCGCTCAACGCAAGGTGTTCACTTCGACGCGGCCTTCTCGAAGCTGACCGCCGGCGGCGCCGAGATCTGCGCTTCGTTCTGCACCGTGAAGCTCGGCTTGACGCCGTAGCTGAACAGCATCGCGGTCAGGTTGCTCGGGAAACTGCGCGTCAGCACGTTGTAGTCGGCGACCGTCTTGATGTAGCGGTTTCGCGCCACGGTGATTCGGTTTTCGGTGCCTTCGAGTTGCACGCGCAGGTCCTGGAAGCCCTGGTTGGCCTTCAGGTTCGGGTACTGTTCGACCGTGACCATCAGGCGCGACAACGCGCCGCTCAATTCGCCCTGCGCCTTCTGGAACTTGTCGAACGCCTCCGGGTTGTTGATCAACTCGGGCGTGGCCTGGATGCCGGTGGCGCGAGCCCGCGCCTCGATCACCTTGGTGAGGGTTTCCTGCTCGAAGTTGGCCTCGCCCTTCACGGTGGCGACGATGTTCGGAATCAGGTCGGCGCGCCGCTGGTACTGATTCAACACTTCCGACCAACTCGCCTTGACCTGTTCGTCCAGGCGCTGGAAGTCGTTGTAGCCGCAGCCCTGCAGGCCCAGAGACGCGGCGAGGGCGAGGACGATCAACCAGGTACTGCGAATCATGACAACTCCATCGGGGGCGACGGGGCGGATGCTACCTTAGACGCTGCGAGGCCATCACGTGATTGCGACGGCCTCTGACCCGCCCGGCCCCATCTGCGGCGTTCGAGCGCGTTTTCAAGGGCGCGCGGGCGCCGCGTTCAGCACCCCGAGCCAGACGGGCGCGATGGGTCTGGCGGCATCGGTCCCGGCCAGCCGCACGCCTTGGACGGCACGCGCGGCGTCGAAGGCCTGCGGCGGCGGCGTCCAGTCGTCAAATGCGTTCAACAGGGCTTGGCGCTTGGTGCGCGCCAGCGGCCGCAGGTGGTCGACGACCCAACGCACACGCGGTCGGTTCGGCTCGCCGCTGCGCGCCATCTGGGCCAGTTCGGCATCCGGGTTGTGCAGCAGGCTGGCGAGCCAGGCCGCGTCGAACGGGTCGAGCTCGTGGGCGGCCTGGCCAAGGTAAGTCGAAGCTGCCGCATGGGCACCGCACTCGCCGCCACCCCAGGGGGCGAGCGACAGGTACAGGTTGAGCACGCGCGCCTTGCCCAGTGTGCGGTCCAGCTCCACCGCGTAGAGCAGCTCACGCAGCTTGCGCAGGTGGCTTTTGCTGTCGCCGGTGTAGATGAGTTTGGCAAGTTGCTGCGACAGGGTGCTGGCACCACGCCGCGCCGCGCCCGGGCGCAGCTCGGTCGACGAAAACGCTGCGCCGAGTTCGATCACGTCGAAGCCGCTGTGGTCGAAGAAGCGCTGGTCTTCTGCGGCGAGCACCGCGCGCGGCAGCCAGGCACCGAAGCCGGCCCCTGCCGGCGCCTCGGGCGCTGCACGGCACGAGGGCAGCGCATCGAGCAGTGCCTCGGTGCCCAGGCCCGCCACCATGAACCCGTCCAGGCGCGGTTTGACCGTGACCGCGCGCGACGGCCACTGCCAGCTCAGGTCGAGCGACAGGCGCCCTTCGATGCGGGCCCGGGCCAGTTCGGGCAGGCGGTCGGCGAACAGGCCGAAGGCTTGCGTCAGCGGCGTATCGCGCAGGCTCAACGTCGCCTCGACCTGCTGCACGCCGTTGCGCAGCTGCCACTGGCCGCGCACCTCCTGGCCTGGACTGGCCCCGCTGCGGTTCAGCGTGAACTCGCCAAGCAGGTCCATGCGCACGTCGCGTTTCCAGCTGAACTCGACCCGTTCGAAGCGCAGTGGCTCGTGGCCCAGCGCGTCGACCTGCCAGCTGCAAGGCGCGCAGACGCCGCGCCAGCGGCCCGGGCCGGGGCCGCCGAACAGGGTGAGCGGCCCGAGCGGCGTGGCCAGCGTGCGACCTTCGAGCTGCCGCAGCATCGCCGGGTGGGTGGCCAGGCGCAGCACCGCCGGGCCGCTCAGCTCGCCCTGCCAGGGCCCCCAGCGCAGTGGCATCGCCCACTCACCGGGGCCGGGCCGCAGCAGGTGCAGCGCGCCGGCGAGCAACCCGACGCTGAAAACGAACAGCAAGGCTGCAATGCCGGTGGTCCAGCGCAAGATCGACAACAGGGCGTGCTTCACAGTTCCCTCGTCACGGTGATGGCGGACCACGGGCCCGTCGAGCGGCCGAGCAACGCGGCCCAGTACCAGCTCGAGGCGTCGGTGAACGATCCGCCGGCGGCGTCTTCGATGCGTTCGCACACGCGCAGGCGCTGGCCACCGCGCACCGCGACCGAGCAGCGCCACAGGCGCGAACGCGCGTCGTGCTCCAGGCCGGCGTGTTCGATGCGGTAGCCCAATGCGCGGTAGCAGTCGGCGGCCGGGTGCAGCATGCGCGTGGGCCGATTGACGTCGCGCCACACGAGCACCGACTCACCGTCGGTCAGGCGCGCCACCCGGCCAGGAAATTGCGCCGAGAAACGTTGTTCGACGGCGCTGAGCGCGAGCGGCCGCAGGCGTTTGCCGTCCCACTCCCGGGGCAGTTCGAGCGCTGCTGCTGCGGGGTTCGATTGGTCGGGCAGCACCGACGCTGGCGCTGCGCCGCGCGGCAACATCGGCAGCGCCGCGCAGACCAGCAGTGCGAAGGCCACCATCCGCGCAGGCCATGCGCATGCGGGCAGGGTCGATGAATCAGCGTTGCGCACGACGGCCACCCTGCACCAGGTGAATCACGGCCGCGCACACGCCGGCGAGCACCACCAGCCCCACCGCTTCGTGCACTTGTTCGCTGACCGGTGCCGCGCCCGCTTCCAGCGCCACCAGCACGCTGTTGCGCAGCACGCTGTTGCGCAGCACGTTGCCGGCCAGCACGATCGTGCCCACGCCAACCAGGCGCCGGGCGAACGTGCGGTCCGGCAACCGCAGGTGCCAGGCCCAGGTGCAGGCGCAGAAGTAGGCGACCCAGAGCATGTGCACGCCTGAGCACGGCGCGTCGACGATCACCAGGTTCCCGTTGACGCTCAGAGCGGTGCCGCTGAGTTGCACGTCGTGGCCGACTGTGACCAGCAGCCAGGCGCTCAGTTGCGCGGTGACCAGGCGCAGCGGGTGGCCGGCATAGAACTGCAGCGATGCCAGCACCGGCATCGCCAGCAGGGCCAGGCCGAACAGGGGCCACCTCGGCGTGTGCGCCGGCAGGAAGGCAGTGAGGGCAGCCGCCAGTGCCAGCACCGCCAGCAGCAGGCTGAACAGCGCCGGGGCGCCGCCCAGGTGGGCGGCGGTCGACGCGAGCACGCCGGCAGCGGCCAGCCCCGCCCAGAGAGGCGTTGCGGCGGGGCGCAGTGTCGGCGCCAGGCGCCCCACCGCGCAGGCGAGCACCGCCAACGCGGCCAGGCCGAGCGGATCGTCGGAGCCGTCGGCGAGGCGGCGCGCCGCCCAGACCCAGTGCGGCCACAGGGCCAGCGCGGTGAGCGTCAGCCAGCGCAGCGCGGCGGGGTTCGAGACCTGAGACGAGGCTTGACGAACTGCGGAACTCGCCGTGCGATCCGCCGCACCGGTGTGCAGCAGACCGAACGCGGCCAAGCTGGCGCCGCTCCGGAGCACGTTCGCCAGGGGCAGGGTTTCACCCATGGCGGCGGCGCAGCACGCGCGGTGCCATCACCAACATCAGCAGGGCCACCGCCAGTGCCGCCCATGTGGCCGGCTCGGGCGTGCTCGGCACGGCAGCGCCGAGGGCGCCACCGACGGCCCCTGCGCTCACGCCCTGCGGCAACGGCAGCGGCTGGTCGGTTTCCGCGCCGAGCGCCGGGTTGCTGTTGCGCACCTGCTGATCGATGGCGATGAAGCTGGTGTACGACGTGAGCAGGCCGTACTGCAGGCCGAGCTCGGTGATCGCCGCCCTTTGCGCCGAACCGCCCACGAGCGCTTCCTGGTCGGCCGGGCCATCGGACTTCAGCGCGACGCGTTAAAGGACACGGCAGCGCGCGGCAAGGGTG
>JANNKS010000596.1:0-2714 GCA_031396425.1 Rhizobacter sp.
CGCGACGCAGTCCGAGCGCGCCGTCGCCACGCTCTATGCGCTGACGGGCAGCTTCGACCGGATTGGCGGCAACCGTTTGCGCACCGGGCCGGCGACTCGAAGCGTCAACGCACTCACCCTGCTGCCCGAGGCGCAACGCGCCAAGGCGCTCGGCCTGACCGAGCGCCCCATCGGCCCGCCCGCAAACGGCTGGGTGACGGCCCGTGACACCTACCACGCCATCTTGCAGGGCGAGCCGTACCGGGTGCGAGCAATGGTGGGCTTCGGCACCAACCTGCCGGTCTCGCAGGCCGACACGGCGATGGCGCACGATGCGTTGAAGGCGCTGGAGTTCCACGTGCATTGCGACTTGTTCGAGACGCCTGCCGCGCGCTACGCCGACATCCTCCTGCCCATCAACACGCCCTGGGAGCGGGAGGGCCTGCGCTTCGGGTTCGAGATCAACGATGCGGCCGCCGCACGCGTGCAACTGCGCCAGCGCATGGTGACGCCGCGCGGCGAATCGCGCTCCGACAACGACATCGTTTTCGACTTCGCCTGCAGGCTGGGCATGCGCGACGACTTCTTCGGTGGCAGTCTTGAAGCCGGCTGGGACCACCTGCTGGCGCCTCTTGGGCTTACAGTGGGGCAATTGCGATCGCAACCGGCCGGGGTCGACTGCGCGATCGATGGGCGCGAGCGAAAGTACGCGCTGCAAGACGGCCAAGGCAAGCTGCGCGGCTTCGACACCGAGACACGGTGCGTCGAGTTGTATTCCGAGCGATTGTTGCGCCACGGCCAGCCACCGGTGGCGCGCTTCGTTGAGCCGGCAGATTCGCCGCGCGATGCGACGACGACCCGGCAGGGCCGCTACCCTTTGGTACTGAGCTCGGCCAAGAACGGCTACTACTGCCACAGCCAACACCGCAGCCTGGTGTCGCTGCGCAAGCGGGCGCCCGACCCGACTGTCGAACTGAGCCCGGCCCTTGCCGCTTCCCGGCACATTGCCGAAGGCGATTGGGTCCGCATCGCGACGCGCACCGGCCAAGCGCGCTTCGTCGCGCGTCTCACGCCCTTGCTGGCCGACGACGTGGTGGTGGCGGAGTTCGGCTGGTGGCAAGCCTGCCCCGAGTTGGACCGCGAAGGCCTTCCGATCGCAGGCGGCACCGGCAGCAACTTCAACGCGCTGATCTCGGCCGATGCTTGCGACCCGATCAGCGGTTCGGTGCCGCATCGCTCGTTCCTGTGCGACGTTCAGCGCGACCCGGCCACAGAGCTCCGTCAGCGTCGCTGGTCCGGCTTCCGGCCGTTCCGTGTGAGTTCGCTAGAGGCCGAGGCCGAGGGCGTTTTGGGTATCCATTTCGAGCCGGTCGATGGCGGGCTGCTGCCGGACTACCGCCCTGGCCAGCACTTGGAGATCCGGTTGCAGCCACGGGCCGGCAACGCGGCCGTGACTCGCGCCTACTCGCTCACCGGTGCCGCGGCAGTGCCAGCACGCAACGGTTACAGCATTGCGGTACGCCACCAGCGTGGCCGGACGGCGGACGACGCACCGCACGAAGGCCTGGTGTCGAGCCATTTGCACCGTACGCTGCGTGTCGGCGACGTGGTGGACCTGCGCGCCCCCGCGGGCGGTTTCGTGCTGCCGCGCGTCTCGCCGCAGCCGCTGGTCCTGTTCGCTGGCGGCATCGGCATCACACCCTTCATGAGCCTGCTCGAGTCATTGTCCGACGGCGCGGGAGGCCCCGAGATCTGGCTTTACTGTGCGAACCGCAACCTGGCCACCCATGCCTTCCGCGAACGCATCGCCGTGCACGCAGCCCGCCTGCCGGGCTTGAAGGTCTTCGATCACTACAGCGCGCTGCGGCCGGACGAAGATCACGGCGTCGATTTCGTATCGGGGCGGCACATCGATGCGTCGCTGGTCGATGATGCGCTGATCGCGCGCCGCGCCCGCTTCTACCTTTGCGGACCGGAGCCGATGATGAGCGCCATCACTGCCGGACTGAAAACCCGCGGCGTGCCGCGTTTCGACATCTTCAGCGAAGTGTTCCGCTCGCCAGCGGCGCCGGTCCTCGAAGGAAATCAGCGCTTCCAGGTGCAATTCGCGCGCTCGGGCGGCGTGCCGGTCACATGGTCAGCGGCACAAGGTGCACTGCTGGCCTTTGGCGAGTCGCTGGGGATCACGATGCCCAGCGGATGCCGGGTCGGGCAGTGCGAGAGCTGTGCAGTGCGACTGCTCTCTGGCAAGGTTCGCCATCTGCACGGCGCAGAGCCCGACGACGACGCCACTTGCCTGACCTGCCAGGCCGTTCCCCTCGAAGACATCGTGCTCGACGCCTGATCGAGCGAACAGGGCACTCCGTGAAGATCATTGACACCCTGGCGACCCGCGAGGCTCTGCCCTTCGACCGCCTCATCCCCGCACTCAGGGCCATGTTCGTCACGGGCTGCAATGTGCCTGCGCGGCACACGCACACGCTGACGGATGCGAGCGGCACTGCCCAAGGAACCGTCCTGATCATGCCCGCGTGGCAGCAGGACGCCTACCTGGGCATCAAGACCGTCACCATCTTCCCCGGCAACTCGCAGCGCGGGCTGCCGGGGCTGCATTCGACCTACATCCTGTACGACGCCCGCAGCGGCGTCCCGCTCGCACAGATCGACGGCAACGAGATCACCTCGCGCCGCACTGCGGCGGCGTCGGCCCTGGCCGCGTCGTACTTGGCGCCCGC
>JANNKS010000606.1:0-4524 GCA_031396425.1 Rhizobacter sp.
GGGTGCGACACGCGGCCCTTGCGGATTTCCATCATCAGCTTGTCTTCGGCAAAGATGGAGGGCGAGCCTTCCCATTCGGTCTGCTCGGGGGTGACGGGCATCCAGTACACGCCCTGAGCGTCGAACAGGTCGATGAAGGCCTGCCAGTGTTTGCCGTCGAGCAGCTCGGCCTGGCGGTAGAGAAACTGTTCGACTTCGCGCTGCAGGTCGCCCGCCGCCACCAGCCCGGCTTGCGGCAGCCCGCTCGCTGAGGCGGCGGTTCCCACCTGGGGGGCGCGTGGCGAGTGGTCAGGCTCGACCGCCTGCGCACCGGTGCGCTGCGCCGTTTCATTCGCTTCGATCACGACGTCCTGCGCGAGCAGGTGTTCGAAGTCGGGGCCGGCGCTCGGGATGGCTTTGCTCATGGTGTTGCCCTTCAAGCCGCGAGGTACGTCATCCACGCACTGAACTGGTTGCGCATCACCGCTTCCGACGTGCCGTGGTTGGAATAGGTCACGCCGTTCTCGATGCGGTCGTCGCCGAAGTAGCGGTGGAAGCTCACCCAGTCGCCGCCGTTCGACATCAGGCCCCACTGGCCCTTGGTCCAGTTCTCCAGGTCGTCGGCGTTGATCATCGTCGCGGGTGAATTGACGAGGTTGTAGTACCACAGGCTGCGCCGGTAGATCGCCTCGGGCGCGCCCTTGAGGCGGAAGTGCCAGATCTCCGACAGCGTCTTGTCGGCCGAGATCGGGCGCAGGCAACGCAGCTGCTGCAGTGGCGACTGCACCGACAGGTACGGATACACCAGCACGTGGTGGATGCTGCGCGACAGATATTCCTCGGTCTTCTCCTTGCCATAGGCCTGCACCAGCAGGCCTTCGTATTCCAGCGTGTCGGGGTCCTGCGGGCGCAGGCCCATGTAGGCCTTCAGGATGCCGTGGCCACGCGGGAAGTTGATCGTCTGCACGCTGTCCCACAGCTCGAAACTCGATGCGAACGTCGACAGGTAGTGGTAGTACAGCGGCGCCGCACCGGTTTCGGCCTTCAGGCGTTTTTCGACCCGCCCGGCGGAGATGCCGGTCGACTGGTGCGTGACCGAAGGGTGCAGCGCGTCGAGCTGGTTCTCCATGAAGAACTTCCAGTTCGACTGCTGGAGTTCGACTGCTGGATCACGCGGTGGCAGATCGGCACCACCTCCACTTCGCCGACCGGCGAGCGGTCGCACATGTCGTCGAAGGCGATCTTTGCTTCGCCGAGGAATTCCAGCAGGCCCGGGCCTTCGTCGACCAGGCTCGCGAACACGAAGCCGCGATAGCTTTCGACGCGCGCGGCACGCTTCATCTGGCAATCGGGGTTGTCGCGGTTCATGCGTGTGCCTTCGTAACCCTTGGCGAGCGGTATCGCGCGCACGCTGCCGTCGAGGTGGAAGCTCCAGGCATGGTACGAGCAGACGAACGCGCTGCCGGTGTTGCCGCGCTGGTTGCCCACCAGCTGCACGCCGCGGTGCGGACAGCGGTTGTAGAGCACCTGCACGCTGTTGTCGGCCTGGCGCACCATGATCATCGGCTGGCGGCCGATCGTGAGCGCGTGGTAGTCGCCGGGCGCCTTGACCTGGGAGTCGTGGCCGCAGTAGACCCAGGTGCGCTCCCAGATCTTCTCCATTTCCAGGTCAAAGATGGCCGGGTCGGTGTAGACCTGTTTGCGCACCCGGTCGGGTTCGACGTAGTTTTCAAGATTCATCATGTTTCCATCGCCACGGCGTGGCGCTCGTGCGGTAACAAAGTCTAGGGTCGCGCAGCGATGCGCGATACGCGTCAAACCCTAGTCGAGCCGGCCACCCTTGCCGGGGCTGCGACAGGGGCCGGGTCTAGCGGTTGGCGCACATAAGGCTCATCAAACAACGCTTCACCCGAAGTTCCCGAAATGGACTGGTCCCATCCCGCGAACGCCCGTAGAGTGGGTTCGTCTTACTCAATCAACTTGGAATGTCATCATGAAACACACCATCAAATTTACCGCACTGGTTCTGGGGCTGGCCAGCGTCGCCGGCGTGCATGCGCAGGGCTACGTGGGCGCCAGCGTATCGCGGGTCAACGTGGATATCGACGGGCTTTCAAACGCCAAGCCGAGCGCGATCAGCCTCAAGCTCGGCAGTCAGTCCAGTCCGAATTTCGCCGTCGAGGCCAGGCTTGGAACAGGGCTGACCGATGATTCCGTCAATGGTGGCGACCTCAAGATCAAGAACTACTACGGACTCTATGCCAAGGGCATCCTTCCGGTGAGCAACGAGTTCGCGGCGTACGCCCTGGGTGGCTATACGCGCGGCAAGGTCAGCTTGAGCAGCCCGACCGGATCCGCGTCTGACACGGACGGCGATTTCTCCTACGGCGCGGGGGTTGATTTTTCGCTCTCTAAGAACACCGCACTCAACCTCGAATGGGCTCGCCTGTTCAAGGGGACGGTCGGTTCCAGGGACTACAAGGTCGATGCGCTTTCGTTCGGAGTGAACTACCGTTTCTGATCGGATGTGAGGCTCGAGCCGCCACGACGCCGCCACGTCACGCAGCGGTTGTTGGCCGGCATCGCGAGGTCGGCCTGGAGTTCCAGGCCGGCCTGCGCGGCGAGCCGGTCCACCGCCTCGATGTCGCGGATGCCGCGCTGCGGATTGGCGCGTTTGAGTTCGGCGTCGAAGCGCGCATTGCCCTCGCTGGTGAATTGGCCAGCGCGGTTGAACGGGCCGTAAATCGTCAGCAGGCCGTCGGTCCGCAGGACCTTGGTCAGCATACTGAAGAACCGCTGCACCTCGCTCCATTCCATGATGTGCAGCGTGTTGGCGGTGAAGATCGCGTCCACCTGAATGTCGGGCCACGCGTCGTTGACGTTGAGCGCCAGCGGCGCCGGTGTGTTGGGCAGCGTGGCTTCGTCGAACCATTGGCGAATACCGGGCAGGTACGACGCGCGGTCGCTCGCCTGCCATACCAGGTGCGGCTGCGCGGCGGCGAAGTGCACCGCATGCTGGCCGGTGCCGCTGCCGATTTCGAGGACGCTGCGCACGTCGGCGAAGCTGTGCCGCAGCACCTCGAGGAGGGGCCCTCGGTTGCGCTCGCACGCGGGGGAAAACGGCTTGTCGATCGGGTCGGGCATGGCGGCCTCTGAACGTTGGCCCGCTGCTTCAGCGGCCGCGCAAAGCCTGCGTGACGGCGGCGAAGAAGGCATAACTCTCGAGCCGGCTCGTTTGATGCACCGGTTCGGGCCAGGCGCTGTTCAGCGCGATCACGAGTTGTTCGTCGGTGTTCACGTAGATCTGCTGGCCGAAGATGCCCAGTGCGCCGAACACGTGGCGGCCGAAGCTCGGCGGGAAGGCCCACCATTGGTAACCGTAGCCGAGAGGCTCGTAGCCGGCCAGTTGTCCAGGTGCCAGGCGCGAGCCGGCGGCCAGGGCGGTTGATTCCGTCATCCAGCCTTCGGGCAGCACACGTTGGCCGTCGATCACCCCATCGCCCAGCACGAAGGCGCCAAAACGTGCGTAGTCGCGCAGCGTGGCGCTCAGGCCGCTGCCGGCGAACTCCTGGCCGCCATCCGATTCGAGCTGCCAACAGGCGTCGGCCTGCATGCCGCAGGGGCGCCAGATCTTTTCCGACAGGTAGTCGCACAGCGGCCGCTTGATCGCGCCGGCCAGGATGGCACCGAGCAGGAAGGTCTCGGCGGTGTTGTAGTTGAAGCATGAGCCCGGCTCAGCCACCCGCGGCAAACCGCGCAGGTAGTCGAGCACCGCGCCCGGCTGTTCCGCGTCCTGCAGCGCCAACAACTTGCGCCGGTCTGATTGTGGGTCGAGGTAGGTCTCGACCCAGCGCACGCCGGAGCTCATCTGCAGCACCTGGCGGATGGTCACGCCGTCGTAGGCCGAACCGCGGAGTTGCGGCACGGTGTGCGTGACAGGGTCGTCCAGGCTCGTGATGGCGCCTTCGTGCACGGCCGCGCCCACCAGCACCGAGGTGACCGACTTCGCCATCGAGAACGAAATCCAGCGAGTATCGGCACGGTGTCCGAGCGCATAACGTTCGAAGACAACCCGGCCGCGTTTGAGGATCAACAAGCCGGTGCTGCGGCAACGCTGCATGAAGGCGGCGATCAAATGGCTTTCATTGTCGGCCTGGGCCTCGAACTCGAGCGCCGGGCCGCTGGCCAATTCGCACACGCGTTCGCCGCGCCGAACCACCCGCGTCGGGTACAGGCCGTCCATGTGGGCGAAAGCGTGCAACTGCTCGGCGGCGGGCAAGGTGAACAGACCGGCGTAATGGCCGCTGCGGCCCGGGCGAAGTGCGGGTGGTGACATGGGCTAGAGGACCCGGTGCAGTTGGTGAACCGAGCTGTCTTTCCAGATGTCGTCCGGGCTCACGAAGGCGTCGTTCAGCTTGAAGCTGACCCCCGCCTGGCGAAAGCAGTCAAAGACCAGTTCCGAGCAGATGTACTTGCGGTCACGCCGGCGCCGGCTGACCTTGAACAGGATGCGCAGCGCGATGCGCAGGATCTCGAAGTTGTCGT
>JANNKS010000613.1:0-5535 GCA_031396425.1 Rhizobacter sp.
TCGAGATTGGCGCGCGACAGCCAGGCAGCGAGGGTCCAGACTGCCGCGTGCACCACCAGCCAGGCTGGCCAAGTCAGCGCCCGGACGGCCGGGCCGATTTTGCGATTGATTGATGCCGAGCGCGGCGGCTCAGGCGTCGCGCGGCTGCTCATGCACTTCTTCGACCACGTACACCGGCCTGCGCTTGGTCTCCAGGTAGATGCGGCCGATGTACTCGCCGATCACCCCCAGCCCGATCAGCTGCAGCCCGCCGAGGAACAGCACCACCGTTATCAGCGAGGCGTAGCCCGGCACGTCGATGCCGCTCCACAACACGCGCACGATCACGGCGACGGCATAGACGAACGCGACACTGGCGATCGCGCTGCCCAGGTAGGTCCAGATGTGCAGCGGCGCGGTGCTGAAACTGGTGATGCCTTCGAGCGCCAGGTTCCAAAGCCGCCAGGGGGTGAAGCGGCTCGCGCCGCTGGTGCGCTGGGGCCGGACGTACTCGACCACCGCACTCCTGAACCCGGCCCAGGCGAAGATGCCCTTCATGAATCGCCGGTTCTCGGGCAGGGAACGCAGTACTTCGACGACCCGCCGATCGAGCAACCTGAAGTCACCCACGTTGTCGGGCAGCGGCACCTCGGCCATGCGGTTGTGCACCCGGTAGAACCAGTTCGCCGAGGTGCGCTTGAGCAGGCCGTCGCTGCGCCGGTCGGCGCGCCGCGCCAGCACGACCGGAAACCCTTCGCGCCAGCGCGCCACCATCGCGACGACCAGCTCTGGTGGGTCCTGGAGGTCGACGTCGATCGGGATCACGGCGTCACCGCGGGCCGCGTCCAACCCGGCCGAGAGCGCCGCCTCCTTGCCGAAATTACGCGACAGCAGCAGCGCGCGAACGCGGCGGTCTTGCCGCACCCACTCGCGCAATTGCTCGCGCGTGCCGTCGACGCTGCCGTCGTCAATGAACACGATCTCGAAACGGCACTCCGGCAGGCCCTGCATCACGCCCGTCACGCGTTCCACAAACGCACTGATCGCGGCAGATTCGTTGAAGACCGGAACCACCCACGACAGCAGGGGGTTCGCTGGGGGACAGAGGTGGCCAGGCACGGTGTTCAAGGCGGCGATTGTGCCGCATGGTCAGGCACGATCGGCCGTGCCGTCGGTTTCAAACAGACACCGGTTCGCGGCGCGCCATTGACCCTCGTCGGCAGGACGAACGCCCAACTGCGACAGAATCGGCGCTGGTGGCGTGCTGTCTGCGCGAAGCGCACCCCGCGCGTTGGGTTGCTTGCCTGTTGCGCCGTTCCAGTCGCCTTCGCACTGTGTGCTGCTGCGGCTTTCCCCGCTGGTCCCGCGTCCGCCGCTGCGTCCCCGAATGAGCCTGCCACCCGCCCCTGCCGAATCGCCACCTTCCGCGCCGCCACAGCAACAGCCCCTTGGGCAAGGCAAGCCGCGCCGGCGCGGCTTCGGAACCTGGCGCTGGCTGCTGGGCAGCGGCGTCGTTCTGGGGCTGCCGTCGGCCTTGCTGGTCGGACTGGTCTGGACGCTGGGCACCGACCGCGGCACCGCTTGGGCGCTGCGCCAGTTATCAGGCCTGGAAGTCGTCGAGCTGCAGGGCAGTGTGCTGGGTGGCGTGCGCGCGAAGCAGCTCACGCTGCGCCTGAACTCGGGGCCGAACGACCGGGTGGTGATCGACGCGCCGCAAACCTCCGCGCTCGACCTGCTGCCCAGCGCCAACCCCGGCGCCTGGTTTCATCTGCGGCTGGACAAACTTTCGGCACGCCGGGTCAGCGTGCAGCTGGCACCCAGCGCCACGGCGCCGAGCCTGCCGACCAGTCTGCAGTGGCCCATCGAACTCGAGGTGGCTGAGCTGCGTGTTGGCGAACTCGAGCTGCCGGGCCTGCGGGCGCACCCGTTTCGCGACGTTAGCGGCCGCGTCCACCTCGGCGCATCGGGCGGTCGCCTGCACCAGGCCGAGGCCCTGGCGTTCGCCGTCGGGCCGATGCTGCTCAAGGGTCAGGCACAGATCGGCACGGCCGACGGGCTGCCGCTGCAGGTTCAGCTGGCCGCCACCCAGGCGACCGACGCCAACGCGCCCAGTGTCGAGCTGCCGACCTGGGCGCGCGCATTGCGCCAGGACTGGCGCGCCCAGTTTCAAGCGAGTGGTCCATTGGCGAGGTTCGACGCCAAGCTTGAATTGCAGGCACAGGGGCAACGTCTGGACGCGACCGGCACGCTGGCCCCGATCGAAGCGTGGCCGGTACCGGTGCTGGACGCCCGCACCGAACGGCTCGACCTGTCGGCGCTGCTGACGCAGGCCCCCGCCACCGCGCTGAGCGGAACGGTGCGCATCGCTCCAGTGGCCGGCCATGCGGGCACACTGGCGGCGCAGGTCAGCATGGTCAACGAGCGGCCGGGCCGCTGGGACGAGCGGCGCCTGCCGATACGGCGCGCCAGTTTCGAGCTGCGCGCCCGGCCCGGCGCGCTGGCTGAATTGGAACTGCTCAACGCCGAGGCCAGCCTGGCCGGTGAGGGGCGCGAAGCGGGCAGCGTGAAAGGCCGGGGCGAATGGCGCGCAGGTGCGATCAAGCTGGAAGCGGCCCTGAGCAAGGTGCAACCCGGCCGGCTCGACCCACGGCTGCCCGCGATGACCGTGAGCGGCCCGTTCAAGCTGGATGCCCAGCTCGGCGGTGCGACGCCACGATTCGAGCTGCAGGCGGAGCTCGACGGCCACCTCAACGCCGACGTGTCGCGTGCCGTGCGGGTTCGTCTGGCCGCGGATGGTTCTCCTGACCGGCTCAACCTGAACGAATTGTTGGCCAGCGCCGGGGCGGCCCAGCTCAACCTGTCTGGAACCGCGCGGCGCAGCGCGGCGACCGCGCCGTGGCAACTGGAAGGCAAGGCGCGGTTGAACGATTTCGACCCGCTGCCCTGGTTTCCCGGTGCGCCGCAATCGCGCTGGCGCGCCGGCCCGCACCGCTTCAACGCCGACGCCGAGTTCGCGCTCGAGCTGGCCGGCGTCAATGCGCCGCCTGCCAGCCTGGGCGATTGGCTGGAGTGGTTGCCCACGCTGAATGGCCGGGCGCGGGTCGCGCTGAAACCCAGCGTGGTGGCCGGTGTCGGGGTGCAAGGCGAAGCCGCGCTGCAAAGTCAGCCCGGCGCGCCGACCCAGCTCACCGCCCGCATCGATGCGGCCGGCAACCTGCTGAATGCACAAGGCCATTGGGCACGGGGCGTGCAGGGCCGCGATGACGCGTGGACGTTCGACGTCAAGGCCAGCCAGATCGGCAAGCTGGCGCCCTGGTTCACGCTCGGCGGCGTGCCGGCGCCCTGGGCTTCGCCAACCGGCGCCGTGAACCTGAGCGCCAAGGTCGACGGGCGCTGGCCCGAACTGCGCGCCCAGGGGCAGCTCGATGCGCAGGGCCTGCGCGCTGCATCAGCTGGAGTGGCTCGCGCCAACGGACGTTGGGCATACAGCAGCGCCAACGACACACCGTTCGACCTTCACCTCGAACTCACCGATGCGCGCTGGGCCGAACAAAAGGCGAGCCGCGCGCAGATGGACCTCAAAGGCACCCCCGCCGCGCATGCGTTGACGTTGCAGGCAACGCTCAACGCCGAGCCACCCGCCTGGACCGAGGCGGTGCTCGGCAACCGGCCGGTTGCGCCGGGCGGGCTGACCCGGGTGCAGCTCGAAGCGAGCGGCAGCTATGCGTCGGCCGACCCGGCGCGTGGTGCCGCGCCCGCCCTGTGGCGGGGCCGGCTGCAGAAATTCGAGCTGCAAGGCGGCGCCGCAGACGCGACCCCGATTGCCCGGCTGCGCGATGTGGGCCTGGAATTCCAGCCAGGCGACGCACAGCGCCCGATATCGATCGCCTTGCAGGCCGGCCGGGGTGAACTGCTCGGCGCGGCGCTGCGCTGGGAGCGTCTGTTCTGGCAAGGCGCCACGGCCGGCGGCGCGGCGCAACTGGACATTCAGGCCGAACTCGAGCCGATGATGGCGGCACCGCTGCTGGCGCGCGCCCAGCCCTTGTTCGGCTGGCGCGGCGACCTGCGAGTGGCAGGCCGTATCGCGGTGCGAAGCACGCCCCAGGTCGAGGTGGATGTGGTGCTCGAGCGCCAGGGCGGTGATTTGAGCGTCACCGACGAAACCGGCACCCAGGCGCTGCAACTCACCGACCTGCGCCTGGCGCTGAATGCGAAGGACGGTCAGTGGAACTTCACCCAGGCACTGGCGGGCAAGACGCTGGGCGTGGCGGCCGGGGCGGTGAGCGCGCGCCTGCCGCCCGGGCAAGGCTGGCCTGACGCGCGCACGCCGATCCAGGGCGTGCTGGAGGCGCGCGTGGCGAGTCTGGGCACCTGGGGCTCCTGGGTACCGCCGGGTTGGCGCCTGGCGGGCGCCTTGCGCACCAGCGCCAGCATCGGCGGGCGCCTCGGCGCGCCCGAATACACCGGCGAGATGCGCGGCACCGAAGTCGGCGTGCGCAATCTGGTGCAAGGCGTGAACGTGACCGACGGCGACATCACGATCAGCCTGCGCGGCACGAATGCGCGCATCGAACGCTTCGAGGCGAAAGCCGGCGCGGGCAGCGTGCGCCTTGAGGGTGCCGCCAGCCTGGGCGAGACACCGAAAGCACAGCTGCGTGTGGTGGCCGACAAGTTTCAGCTGCTCGGGCGCGTCGACCGGCGCGTCGTCACGAGCGGCACTGCCCAACTTCAACTCGATGCAAAGTCGCTCACCCTGGACGGGCGGTTCATGGTCGACGAGGGCCTGATCGACTTCACCCGGGGCGATTCGCCGGCCCTGTCGGACGACGTGCACGTGAGCGGCCGACCCGGCGACGCGCCGGTCCCGAGCGACACCGCTGCGCCGCCCCGGGGCAGTGCACGCGCGGTGACGATCGACCTGCAGGTCGGTCTGGGCAACAACCTGCGCGTGCGCGGCCGAGGGTTGGACACCCAACTGCGCGGCGACCTGCGCCTCACGACGCCGGCCAACAGACTCGCCATCAACGGCACGGTGCGCGCGGCGACAGGCACCTATGCCGCCTACGGCCAGAAGCTCAGCATCGAGCGCGGCGAACTGACGTTCACCGGTGTGGTCGAGAACCCCCGGCTGGACATCATCGCGACGCGGCCGAACCTGGAGCAAACGGTCGGCGTGGCGGTGACCGGCACCGTGCTGAACCCGCGCGTGCGCCTGTTCAGCGAACCGGAAATGCCCGACATCGACAAACTGTCGTGGCTGGTGCTGGGCCGCGCTTCCGACGGCCTGGGCCGCACCGACACCGCATTGCTGCAGCGCGCCGCAATCGGCCTGCTCGCCGGCGAAGGCACCGGCCCGACCGACCAGCTGATTCAGGCGGTGGGCCTGGACGTAGTGTCGTTCCGGCAGACCGAAGGCGAGGTGCGCGAGACCGTGGTGTCGCTCGGCAAGCAGTTGTCGCGGCGCTGGTACGTCGGCTACGAGCGCAGCCTGAACGCCACCACCGGCAACTGGCAGCTGATCTACCGCGTCGCCCAGCGCCTGACGCTGCGCGCGCA
>JANNKS010000649.1:0-25023 GCA_031396425.1 Rhizobacter sp.
CCTGCCGGGGCTGCGCAAGCTCGACATGCTGCGCCGCGCCGGCTTCTTCGGCCGCCTGCTCAGCGTGCGCATCGAGTTCGGCTACTGGGTCTTCGAAGGCGACCTGCAACCGATCCAGCGGCCAAGCTGGAACTACCGCGCGCAGGACGGCGGCGGCATCATCCTCGACATGGTGTGCCACTGGCGCTACGTGCTCGACAGCCTGTTCGGCGAAGTGCAGGCGGTGTCGTGCCTGGGCACCACCCACATTCCGCAACGCTGGGACGAGGACGGCAAGCCTTATGAAGCGACTGCCGACGATGCCGCCTACGCCACCTTCCAGTTGAAAGGCCACCAGGGCGAGCCGGTGGTGGCGCAGGTGAACAGTTCGTGGGTCACGCGCGTGCGGCGCGATGACCTGGTCACGTTTCATGTCGACGGCACGCACGGCTCGGCGGTCGCCGGGCTGCAGGAGTGCCGCGCCCAGTCGCGCGTGATCACGCCGCGGCCGGTCTGGAACCCCGACGTCAAGCAGACGATGAACTTCTTCGAACAATGGCAGGACGTGCCCGACACGCAGGTCTATGACAACGGCTTCAAGATCCAGTGGGAGGCCTTCATCCGCCACGTCGTCGAAGACGCACCGGACCGCTGGACGCTGCCCGAAGGCGCGAAGGGCGTGCAACTCGTCGAGGCCGCGCTGCAGAGCTGGCGCGAGCAGCGCTGGATCGATGTGCCGCCGCTGCACATCTGACGCCAGGTCTCGATGAAGCCATGAAGATCACCCTGCCCACCACCGCCGGCACGCTCGAGACCTACACGCTGCGCGGGCCCGGCAATTTCACGCCCGCCGCGCCGGGCATCACGCTGAACCGCATCGCCTTTTCCGCAGTGCACGTCGTGGCCGACCCGCGTGCGTCTGTCGACCCCTGGATCGATTGCGCGATCGACTGGGACGCCACGATCGCCTATCGCCAGCACCTGTGGCGCCTCGGCCTGGGCGTGGCCGAGGCGATGGACACCGCGCAGCGCGGCATGGGCCTGGACTGGCCGACGTCGCTCGAGCTGATTCGCCGTTCGATCGATGCGTCGCGCGACGTGCCCGGCGCCTTTCTCGCCAGCGGCTGCGGCACCGACCACCTCGCGCCCGAAGACACCAGGAGCGTCGACGACGTGATCCGCGCCTACGACGTGCAGATGGCTGCGATCGAAAAACTCGGCGGCAGGCTCATCGTGATGGCCAGCAGAGCGCTCGCGCGCGTGGCGCGCGGCCCGGCCGACTACGAACGCGTCTACGCCCGCGTGCTGAGCCAGGCGCGCGAGCCGGTGATCCTGCATTGGCTGGGCGACATGTTCGACCCCGCGCTGCGCGGCTATTGGGGCAGCGACGACACTTCGGCGGCAATGGACACGGCGCTGGGCATCATCGCCGCGCATGCGGGCAAGGTCGACGGCATCAAGATCTCGCTGCTCGACAAGGACAAGGAAATCGCGATGCGCCGCCGCCTGCCCGCCACCGGTGGGCCGGGTGGCGCGGGCGTTCGCATGTACACCGGAGACGACTTCAACTACGCCGAGCTGATTGCCGGCGACGGTGTCGGCGCCGGGCCGATGCAGCAGCACAGCGACGCGCTGCTGGGCATCTTCGACGCCATCGCGCCCGCGGCGAGTGCCGCGCTGGCCGCGCTGGCGGCTGGCCACACGGCGCGGTTCCACGAGATCCTGGCGCCGACCGTGCCGTTGTCGCGCCACCTGTTCAAGGCGCCGACGCGGTTTTACAAGACCGGCGTGGTGTTCATGGCGTGGATCAACGGCCACCAGAGCCACTTCACGATGGTCGGTGGCCAGCAGAGCACGCGTTCGCTGCTGCATTTCGCCGAAGCGTTCCGCCTCGCCGATGCGGCCGGCCTGCTCGAACAACCCGACCTGGCGGTGCGGCGCATGAAGACCCTGCTTGCACTGCACGGGGTCGACGCCTGAGATGCGCGACTTCTCGGTCGACCATCGCTGGCTGTCGATCAATACGGCGACCGTGCGCGCGCAGTGGCCGCTCGACCGCATCATCAACGAATGTGCGAAGCGCGGCATTCGCGCCGTCTCGCCATGGCGTGACCAGGTGGCGGCGGTCGGGTTGCAGCGAATCGCAGAACTGGTGCGCGCCACCGGCATCGAACTGTCGGGCTACTGCCGCGGCGGCATGTTCCCGGCCGCCACGGCCCAGGGCCGGCGGGCCGCGCTGGATGACAACCGGCGCGCCGTCGATGAAGCCAAGGCGTTGAACGCCGCCTGCCTGGTGCTGGTGGTGGGTGGTCTGCCCGGTGCGCTGGGCGGCAAGGCCGACCACAAGAACATCGCCGCGGCTCGCAACGATGTGCGCGACGGCATCGCCGCGACGCTGGAGTACGCACGTCAGCTGCAGATGCCGCTGGCGATCGAACCGCTGCACCCGATGTACGCCGCCGACCGCGCCTGCGTGAACACGCTGGAACAGGCGCTCGACCTGTGCGATGCGCTCGATCCCCAGCATTTGGGTGCGCTCGACGATTCGCACTCGGATGCGCGCCACGGCGAGGGGTCGGGCGCGCTCGGCGTGGCGCTGGACGTCTACCACGTGTGGTGGGACCCGAAGCTGCAGGCGCAGATCCAGCGTGCCGGCCGGCGCCGCCTGCTCGCGTTCCATGTCTGCGACTGGCTGCTGCCCACGCGCGACCTGCTCAACGACCGCGGCATGATGGGCGACGGCGTGATCGACATCCCGCGCATTCGGGGCTGGGTGGAAGACGCCGGCTTCGAGGGCTACAGCGAAGTGGAAATCTTCTCCGCGGAAAACTGGTGGAAGCGCGAGGGCGGCGAGGTGCTCGACACCTGCATCCGCCGGCACCGCACCGCCGTCTGACGCGCACCGCAGCATGCCCGTCGGCCGCAAGCTTGCCCCTGCGAAAAAGCGCGCCCCACCTCTGGCGCCGCCTGCCGCCGAGCCGCGCGCGCGTGACGCGCAGCGCTCGCAAAAGGAAATCCTCGACGCCGCGCTGGGTGAGTTCGCAGCCCACGGCCTGGGTGGGGCGCGCATGGACCGCATCGCCGAACGCGCGGCGGTCAACAAGCGCCTGATCTACTACTACTTCGAGAACAAGGAGAGTCTGTTCCTCGCCGTGCTCGAAGCCGCGTACGAGAACATCCGCAGCGAAGAGCAGCAGCTCAACCTGACGCAGGTCGAGCCGCTCGAGGCGATCCGGCGCCTGATCGCGTTCACCTGGAACTACTACCTCGCCCACCCCGAATTCCTGACGCTGCTGAACAGCGAAAACCTGCACCGCGCGCGCCACCTGAAGAATTCCACCAAGATCGCGGCGATGCACTCGCCGCTGGTGGCCACGCTGGCCGACGTGCTGGAACGCGGCCGCCGCCTGCGCCTGTTTCGCGCCGGCGTCGACCCGGTGCAGCTGTACATCTCGATCGCCGCTCTGTCGTATTTCTATCTCGGCAACACCCACACCTTGTCGACCATCTTCGATCGGCCATTGCTGGCCACCAAGGCCAAGGTCGAGCGCTTGTCGCACATGACCGACCTGGTGCTCGGCTATCTGGTGCGCGATTGAGTGGGCGATTGAACTGAGTCCCCTGTCATGGAGCCACCGATGCCCGCCCACGAATCCAGTGAATTGCTCGACCTGGAGCACACCCTTGCACGCGTCACCGCGCCGTGGGTCGCCGAGCTGGGCTTGCGTGTGCTGCGCGCCAGCCCGGGCGAAGTGGCGCTGGCGTTGCCGGTGGCGGCTCGGCTGGTGCACAGCGGCGGCGTGCTTTCCGGCCAGGCCATCATGGCCGCGGCCGACACCGCGATGATCCTCGCCATCGCCACCAGGATCGGCGGCTTCAAGCCCATGACCACGGTGCAACTGCAGACCAGCTTCCTGCGCCCGGTTGCCGGTGACAGCGGCGAGGCGCAGGTGATCGCGCGCGTGCTGAGGCTGGGCAAGAACCTGGTGTTCGGTGAAATCGAGATCTTCAACGCCAAGGGCGAACTGTGCGCGCATGCCACCACGACCTACGCGTTGCTCTGACCTGTGGCGATCCTGGGCCGCCGCGCTGCGCTGGTGTCCGGCACTTGTGCCTGCCCGGGACGCGTGGCAGACTGCGACCGAGTGAGGTGAACCAATGAGAAGGCGAGCATCGATTGCGTTCACGGGCTGTGCCGCGTTGTTGCCGCTTGCAGCATTTGGTCAGCAACCCAGGCTCCCCAGGATCGGCGTGCTCGTGCCCTCGAATCCGGAACCGTTTTTCAGCGTATTCCGGCAAGGCTTGAGCGAGCACGGTTACGTCGAAGGCAAGAATATCCAATTCGAGTTCCGCTCGGCGGACGGCAAGCCAGAAAGGCTGCCAGGCTTGGCACAGGAACTGGTTCGCATCGAAGTCGACATCATCGTCGTGTGGACCGGGTTGGCCGCACTCGCGGCTCGCCAGGCATCGACGAAGATTCCGATCGTCATGGCGTCGGCTGCCGACCCGGTCGGAATGGGTCTCGTCGCGAGCTTGGCACACCCGGGCGGCAACATCACCGGGATGTCGTCGACGGGGAGCGAGCTCGGGCCGAAACTGCTGGAGTTCATCCGCGCCCTTCTGCCAGGTGTGCGACGCGTGGCGGTGCTGGCCAACGCGCTCGATCCGTTCGCCAGGACCCTGGTTCGCGAAGTCGAACTCGGCGGCCGGGCGCTGGGCATCGCGATCCAGCCGATCGAAGTTCGCACCGTCGACGACTACGATGCGGCGTTCGGCGCGATGAAGAAGGAGCGCGCAGACGCCGTCATCGTGCAGGGCAGCCTGCCGCGCAAGGCTGCCGTCGACATGGCCCTGAGACAGCGTCTGCCGGCGGTCTCGCACAACGGGCTGTTTGCGAAAGAGGGCGGCCTGCTGTCGTACGCACCGAATCAGAGCGAGCAGTTCCGACGCGCGGCGAACTACATCGACCGGATCCTGAAGGGCGCCAGGCCGGGCGACCTGCCCGTCGAGCAGCCGACCCAGTTCGATCTGATCATCAATCTCCAGACCGCCAAGGCAATCGGCATCACGGTTCCGCGCGAGTTGCGAGTTCGCGCCGACCATGTGATCGAATGAGGCCCGGAGTCGCAGAGACTGATCGCCCGCCATGGCGTCGCGAGGCCGCTGCCGCAGGCGCCGGTGAGCAGCGTCAGATCTCGCTCGCCATCATCGGCGGCGTGATGGTCGGCCTGACATTCCCTGAATGCCTGGTGGGCTGCCTGTCGCGCTGCGCTGTTGCCGAACGCCAGGCCCGCGAATATGATTCACCGATTGGTGAACACATCGCGCCGAAAGGCGAATCAACCAAGGAGACCTGAATGAACATCGACTTCAGATCGACCGCCACCGCGCCGCGCTTCGGTGCTCTGTCGAGCCTGCTGCTTGCCGCCGCGCTGCTCGCTCCGGCGGTCGCGCACGCCCAATGGAAGCCCACGAAGCCGATCACGATCATCGTGCCGTGGGCCGCCGGTGGCGCAACCGACCAGGTGACGCGCCTGGCGGCGTCCGAAATCGAGGCGGGCCTCGGGCAGAAGATCGTCGTCGTCAACCAGCCCGGCGGCGCGGGCTCGATCGGCACCAAGGCGGCGATGGACGCAGCGAAAGACGGCTACACCTGGACCGCCGGCGCCGCCAAGCAGCTCGGCACCTACCCGGTGCTGGGCATGATCAACAGCAAGGTCGACGACTTCAACCTCTATCTCGCCGTGACCAACGTTTCGATCGTCAGCGTCAATCCGTCGTCGCCGTACCAGACCTTCCCGCAGCTGCTCGAGGCGATGAAGGCCAAGCAGGTGTCGGTGTCGACCGCGGGCAACAGCTCGTCGGGCCACTTCGCGATGGAAGCGATCTCCAAGGCCGCGGGCGTGAAGTACCGCCACGTGACCTACGACGGCGGCAACCCGGCGGTGGTGTCCACCGTCTCCGGCGAGACCGAGGTCACGACCCAGCTCGCCCCCGAGCAGGCCGAGATGATCAAGGGCAAGCGGCTGCGGCCGCTCGCTGTCGTCGGCGACCAGCCGCTCGTGATCGAGGGTTACGGGACGATCCCGCCGATCACCCAGTTCATCCCGAACTTCCCGAAGGTGACCACGGGTTTTGGCATCTTCATCCCGAAGGGCGTGCCTGCCGACGTGGTGAGCACGGTCGACAAACTCTGGGCCGAGCGCATCGTCACGTCGGAGAAGCTGCGCAAGTACGCCAACGACAAGGGCGCGCTGTTCACGCCGCTGTACGGCCAGGCCGCCTTCGATGCGGTGTGGCCGACCGTGATCACCGATGCCTACCTGCTGCAGGACGCGGGCATGGCGAAGGTGTCGCCGGAGTCCTTGGGCATCAAGCGCTGAGTCGATGCCGGCGCCGCGCCCGCGTCTGCCCGCCAGCGTGCGCTGAATACTGTGCTGCGGCGTGACGCGATGCTGGATGCCGCGTTCTGGGCGGCGCTGGGCGCGGCGATCCTGGTCGCCTCATGGCGCATGGATCGGCTCGAGGCCCTGGGCATCAATCCGTGGTCGGCGCCTGGGTTGATGCCGGGCGTCGTCGGCACGCTGATGATCGTGCTTGCGTTGGTGCTTGCAGTGCAGGCCAGGCGCACTGCCGCGGTCGACGAACCGGCGGCTGCCGTGCCGCCGGTCGGGTCGGCGCGCCCGGTGTGGGTCGCCGCGACGCTGTGCGTCACCTTTGCCGGCATCACGCTGGGCCGCGGCTTGCCGTTCGTCGCCGAAGGCGCCGTCTTCATCTTCGTGTTCACCACGGTTTTCAGCGGGTCGACATGGCGCGAAAGCAGGCAAGTCGCGCGCGGCCTGGTGCAGGCGCTGATGGTTGCCGTTCTCGCCAGCACCGCGATCGCGTGGCTCTTCGAGTCGGTGTTCCTGGTTCGCCTGCCGTGACCTTGAGCCGTTGCGGGCGAGCCCCCGGCTGCGTTGGACCAGCGAGGTGGGCATGGACGGTCTGAACCACCTCGCCACGGCACTCGCGTCGCTCGCCAGCCCGCTGCAGATCGCCTACGCACTCGGCGCCACGCTGGCGGGCATCGTCATCGGCCTGCTGCCCGGTCTGTCGGCAACGCTCGGCGTCGCACTGTTCACCACGCTGACGATCAAGATGGCGCCCACCGACGCCATCCTGGTGCTGATCTGCGTCTATGTCGGCGCCATCTACGGCGGCAGCCGCACCGCGATCCTGCTCAACATCCCCGGCACCGCCGCGAACGCCGCCGCGTGCCTGGACGGCAACATGCTGGCGCGCCAGGGCCGGGCCGGCCGCGCGATGGGCATCGCCACCACCGGCTCGGTGGCAGGCTCGCTGTTCGGCGTCGTGTGCCTGGCGATGTTCACGCCGCTGCTCGCCGAAACGGCGCTGAAGTTCGGCGCGTTCGAGTTCTTCTGGCTCGGCATGGTGGGCGTGATGATGTCGGGCAGCCTGACCGGGGCCAACCCGGTCAAGGGCTGGCTGATGGGACTGTTGGGCATCTTCGTCGCCAGCATCGGGCTCGACCCCATCCATGCGCACGCGCGTTTCACGTTCGACCAGAACGCGATTTCCGGCGGCATCGGCCTGATCCCCGCGCTCGTCGGCGCGTTCGGCTTCGCCGAAATCCTTACCGCGATGGGCGAACCCAGACTCAAGGCGATGGTCAACTCGGTCGATTCGGTGCTTCCCAAGCTTGCCGACCTGCTGCGCTACTGGCGCACCATCATCCGCTCCGGCCTGATCGGCGTGTTCATCGGCATCCTGCCGGGGGTGGGCGAAGACATGGCGGCATGGTCGTCCTATGCCGCCGCGAAGCGCGCAAGCCGCGAGCGCGAACAGTTCGGCAAGGGTTCGGTGGAAGGCCTGATCGCTGCCGAAACGGGCGACAACGCGGCGATTCCCGGCGCGCTGATCCCCGCGCTGGCACTCGGCATCCCGGGCTCGGCACCCGCCGCGGTGCTGATGGCCGCGATGATCATCCACGGCGCACAACCCGGCCCGATGCTGATGATCAACCAGCCTCAGTTCATCTACGACGTGGTGGGCATCACGCTCGTCGCCACGCTGGCGATGCTGCTCTTCGGCCTGATCCTGGTGCGGCCGATCCTGTGGGTGCTGCGCGTGCCGCGCGACATCATCATGCCGATCGTGTTCGTGCTGTGCGTGCTCGGTTCGTACTCGATCACGCAACGTCTGTTCGACGTCTGGACCATGCTGGTGGTGGGCATCGTCTGCTTCGCGCTGCGCCGGCGCGGTTTTCCGGTGGCGCCGTTCGTGCTCGGCCTGGTGCTCGGCGACATCGTCGACAAGTCGCTGCGCCGCGGACTGGTGTTGTCCGACGGCAGCCTGCTGCCCTTCTTCACGCGCCCGATCAGCGCGGTGCTGGCGCTGCTGGTGCTCGTGATGCTGGTGGCGCAGATGCCGGCTCTGCGCCGCCTGTTTCAATTCAGGAAGACATGATGCTCAAGCGGCTCGCCCTGTGCAACGAAGTGCTCGCCCCCTGGGGCTTCGCGCAGCAATGCGCCTACGCGAGCCAGCTCGGCTACCGCGCGCTCGAGGTCGCGCCGTACACACTCGCCGTCGATCCGTTGATGCCTACCGACGCGCAGGCGAAACAGTTCAGCGCCATCGCTGCCGATCACGGCCTGGCGATCTGCGGCCTGCACTGGCTGCTGGTCGCGCCCAAGGGCCTGTCGATCAGCAGCGCCGATGCGGCCGTGAAATCGCGCACCCGCGATGCGATCGCGCGGCTGATCGATCTCTGCGCGGTGCTGGGCGGCGAGTACCTGGTGCACGGCTCGCCGGCGCAACGCAATCCGCTGCCCGGGCAAAGTCAGGCCGACGCACTCGCGCGCGCCACCGAGGCCTGGGTCTTCGCCGGCGAACGCGCGGGGCGCCTGGGCCTGCACTATTGCATCGAACCACTCGCGCGCGACCAGACGCAGGTGGTCAACACCGTGGCCGAGGCGGTGGCCATCGTCGCGGGCGCCGCATTGCCTGGCCTGAAGACGATGCTCGACACCAGCTCGGCCGGCGCCACCGAAGCCGAGCCGCTGCCGGCGCTGATCGAGCGCTGGTGGCCCAGTGGCCACCTGGCCCACGTGCAACTGAACGACCGCAACCGCCGCGGCCCGGGCCAGGGCGACGATGCCTTCGGGCCTGTCCTGGCGGCGCTGCGCCGCCAGGGTTACGGCGGTTGGCTGGCGATGGAGCCGTTCGTCTACACGCCGGACGGGCCCGGCTGCGCTGCCCATTCGATCGGCTATGTGCGCGGGTTGCTGGAGGGTTCGGCGCCCGATTGACGTGGATTCGTCATCCGGCAAGTCGCGATCCATCGGGCAGTCAGTTTCTCCTGGACGCTGTTCTGCCGCAGCCGATCGTTCAAGCCCTGCCAGTCGACGCGGTCGAGTTCTTGGTCCTGGTTGAAACAGGAGAACACGTACCGGGTTGTGCCATCGGCCATCACGTGCGGCTGCAGGCACTGGGCGCAGATCTCCTTCATCATGCACTGCATCGGCGAGTTGATCGACCCGACCGCGAAGTGCCCGGCTTTCAGATGCCCGCGCAGCACCGTGCGGCGCGCTTGCGCCACCGCCGCCATCATTCGGTCCGAACCGATCACGATGATGCGGTCGGCGTCCGGCATCCCGATGGCCGTGTCCCCCAGCTCGCCTTGGGCGTAGGCGAGCATGGCTTGCACCATGTTGCCGACGAAATGCTTGTCCTGGCTGCGCGTGGGCACGAAGCCGGGCGCTTCGTCGCAGCACCAGACGATCACGTCGGATGCCGCCTCGATTTCCTCGACCTTGTAGCGGTCGATCATCTTCTTGTAGCCGGCGAAATAGAGCACCTTCGAGCCTTGCGCGCGGAACGCAGCGCCGATCGAGAACAGCACCGCATTGCCCAGGCCACCACCCACCAGCACCACCGTCTCGTTTGGCGCGATGTGCGTGGGCATGCCTGTCGGGCCCATCAGGACCACGGGTTCGCCAGGTGCGAGATCGGCGCAGAGATCGGCCGACCCGCCCATCTCGAGCACGATCGTCGACAGCAGGCCCTTCGCCTTGTCCGTGGCCGCGCCGGTGAGCGCCAGCCCTTCCATCGTCAGCCGGGTGGTGGGCAGCTTGCCGCCCACGCGCCGGCTCAGGGCCTCGAAATTCTGCAGCCGGTAGAACTGGCCCGGCTGGAACGCGCGTGCCGCGGCGGGCGCATTGACGATCACTTCGACGATTGTCGGCGTCAGGCGCCGCACGGCGTGCACGGTGGGCCGCCAGTCACGATTCAGCCGGGCCAGGAACGCCGCGTCGGAATCGCCGGCGGCGGGCAACTTCTGGTGCAGAACCTCGGTGACGATCGGGAATCCCTGCTTGGCCGAACCCAGGGCCTTCACGACGTTGCCGAAGTACGACGGGTGCAGGTCACCGAAGAACGAGACGAAGCGGCCGTCCGCGGATTTCGACATCAGGACCCGCGCTTGCCTGGGTTTGCTGCTCGCGGCTTCAGGTTTGACACTCAGCCCGGCCGAGTCCACCGCGGCGAAGTACCTGCCGTCGAGTTTGAAATTTGCCGCGTCTTCGCGCGCCAGCACCGTGTTGGGCGAGGTCCCGGCGGCGATGAAGATGGCGCGCGCCGGCAGCGTGATCTCTTCGCCGTCGCTCCATTGCCCGTCGTCGGCGCGGATCTGCTTGCGCACCGCCAGGGCCTGGGCTGCGCCGAATCGATCGACGCGCACCGCGCTTGGGTTCAGGCACTCGGCAAACACGATGCCTTCCTGCAGTGCCAGCTCCACCTCTTCGTGATTGAGCGTGTAGGCCGGGGCGTCGATCAGGCGCTTGCGATAGACGATCGTCGAGCCGCCCCATTCGCCCAGCAGTTCCATCTCGCGCGGCGCGCGCAACTGTGTGGCCGCGGCGGCGCGTTCCTCGCGCAGTGCGCGGGCATGCGCGATGAATTCGTCGGCGACCTCGCGGTCCTCTGCCGTCAAATTGCCGAGAAAACCCGGCAGGCCCAGGACCTCGGCGCGGGCGAGGAACTTCTCGACCTGCACCGCGTAGTAGGCCAGCGCTTCCGTCGCGGTGTCGATCGCCGTCAGGCCGCCGCCGATCACGACGATGGGCAGGCGCACCTGCAGGTTGGCAATCGATTCGCGCTTGGCTGCGCCGGTGAGTTGCAGGCCCATCAGGAAGTCGGACGCGGTGCGCACGCCGCGCGCCAGCCCGTTCGGAATGTCCAGCGTGGTCGGCTTGCCGGCGCCCATCGCGAGCGCGACATGATCGAAGCCGAGGCCCCAAGCGTCGTGCAGCGTCACCGTGCCGCCGAAACGCACGCCGCCGAACAGCGCGAACTCGGCGCGGCGCTCGAGCAGCAGGCGCACCACCTTCAAGAAGTTCTTGTCCCAGCGCACCGTGATGCCGTATTCGGCCACGCCGCCGAAGCCCGCCATCGGCCGTTCGTCCAGCTCTTCGCGCAGATCGGCGTAGCGCTCGACGGGCTCGAACGCGCTGCGGGCGCCCGTCGGGCCGACGCCCGAGACGCGCGCGTCCAGCGGTTCGATCTTCAGGCCGTCAATACCGACCACGGTGTGGCCGTCGTTCAACAGGTTGTGCGCCAGGCCGAAACCCGCCGGCCCCATGCCCGCCACCAGAACGCGATAGCCGCTGCGTGGCGCGGGCAGCGGGCGCTTGAGATTTAGCGGGTTCCAGCGCGTCAGCAGCGAGTAGATCTCGAACCCCCAGGGCAGTTCGAGCACGTCTTTCAGGGTGCGCGTCTCGGCCTGCGGAATATCGACCGGCTCCTGCTTCTGGTAGATGCACGACTTCATGCAGTCGTTGCAGATGCGGTGCCCGGTGGCGGCCACGAGCGGGTTGTCCACCGTGATGATGGCCAAGGCACCGATCACGTGCCCGCTGACTTTGGCCATGTGGAACTCGGAAATCTTCTCCTCGAGCGGACAACCCGCCAGCTTGACGCCGAGCGGTGAACGCTTGAAAACCACGCTGCCATCGGCGCCGGGCTTTTCCTTCAGACCGGTGGAACACGAGTCCTTGCCCTGCTTGTGGCACCAGATGCAGTAGTTGGCCTGGTCCAGGGCGCCGGCGAGATCGGTGCCGTGGTCGGTGAGCTTGAATCCAACCCGGCGCCGGAGCTGCTCGGGCTTGATCGTGAAAGTCGTGATGGCGGCTGCGTGCTCGTCGACGGCATGTTCCAGCAGATGCAGCGCGTCGACCTTGGCCGGCGTCTTGAACAGCAGGCCCTCGTGGTGGCGCCGTCGGCCACTCTCGCTGAACAGCGCCCAGGCGGCGTACTTCAGGGCGAGATCGATGTCTGCCGCATGGCTGGCTTCGTCGGTCAGCCAGTGCAGCACGCTGCGCGCGAATGCGAGCTCGAACGCGGCACCCCGGGTGGGTGCGGCCCCGATCCGCGTCGCCAGTTCTTCGCCCAGAAGTTCCCCGGCCAGCGACCCTGCGCTGTCTTCGGCGTAGGCCTTGGCGGCTCGGCGCTGCACGAACTGACGCTTGGTTTCGTACAACGGGGCGAGCAGGTGGTGCTGCTCGGCCAATGCGCCAAGCTGCGCGCGGATGCCGAACAGCGTGCCGACAAAATCGTCCACATGCGGCGCGAGGTCGATCAGCAGCTGCGACTGCTGTTTGGCATCGAGCGCAGCGGCATCAAATCGGGCCTTGCTCAGGCGCAGCTGCAGGGCCGGGTCGGCCGCGTCCAGCTCGGACAGGAATGCGGCGTCGACTTTGTGCAGGCCCTCGCGCCCGTACAGGTCCGCGAATTCGAGGTTGAATCCCAGATTCAGCATGGGGCGTGGCTCAGGCGGTCGGTTGGTGTGGAACCACGGTGCGCGGCTCATGCTCACCCAGTGAGTCGCGGAATTCCGATGCAACGGCCCCCACTTCTGATGTGCGCCGGCATGATAAGGGACGCTCCCGAGTGCGGTCGCCGCAACGGGTCGTCGTCGCTGGCCGACGCCGGACCCTCAGCCGCAAGGCCCGATCGGCCGGGCCGTGATGCGCTGGTAAAAGGTCATGTTCTTGCCGCCCAGGCGCACATTGAGCGTGCCCGCGATCGCGGCGGGCCCGAGTTGCCATGTCGCCTCGCCCGTGGTGCCATGGCCGCCACTGCATTGCAGCTCGTACCTTGCCGTCTCTGCGGACTCGCTCGTCTTGATCAGCTTGCAGTCTTGCAGCGACGCGTCCTTGAGCATCCAGAACACGCCGCCGAGGTCCCGGGTATCGAGGCACTGCTTCTGCGTCAGCGTCGCATAGCGCAGGTTTTCATCGAGGTGCGGCATGCCGGTGGCGGTGGTCACTTCATACAGGTGGGGCGGCACGCCTTGTGCCGCCGGCAGGGTGGCCATGCAGGCTGCGAACATTCCGAGGGTCAGCGCCGCGGTCGGTTGCTTCAAGGTCATGGCGGCGTGGCCCCACTGAACAACCCGTCTGCCACGCCCACCTTCCACGCCAGGTAGCACCCCAGGCCCAGGCTCAGCGCGCCGCCCACCACCTGCATGCCGAAGTTGAGAAAGGGCGGCCGGCGGCTTCCCAGGAACGGCACGGCGATTGCCGAGGTGATCAGCATCATGCCCGCCATGGTCCCGATGCCGAACAGCAGCAGGTAGGCGACGGCCCACATCGGCTCGCGAATCTGGGTCAGCACGAGCAAGGCCACAGCGGCGGAACCCGCCAAACCATGCACCACACCGATCGTGAGCGGCCGCAATGCCTGGTACAGGCTCAGGCCGCCCCAATGCCTGTCCAGCCAGCTCATCGGGGTGTCCGCGTGCCCGTGGTTGGCTGCGCCGTGACCATGCTTGTGCGCGTGGACATAGTCGCCGTGCGCATGCGGGTGCAGGTGGCCCCCGCGCACCGGCTCGCGATGTGCATGTTCCGACAGGCCTTCGGCCAGGGCCACGGCGAGCGTTTCGTGCACATGGCGCTTCACCCGCAGCAGCGTGGCAACGCCCAACAGCATCAGCATGAGTGCCACGCCAAACTCCAGGGCCAACTCCAGGCGTGGGGGGATCACGAGGTTGAACAGGATGATGGCCGTGCCGACACAGAACACCGTGGCGGTGTGCCCCACACCCCACAGCAAGCCGACCCTGGCCGCGCCGCCCACGCTGCGCTGGCGGCTCACGAAGGTGGAAACCGCAAGCACGTGGTCCGCATCAGTGGCGTGCAGCATCCCGAGCAGAAAACCCAGCACCACCACCGGCAACGACTGCACCTGTGCCCCCGTTCTGACTTGCGTGGTTGTAGCACGCCGCGATCGACCCTCATCGATGCCGCAGCCACCGTCACGTCCGGTTCCTCAAGGCAACGCTGTACCCGCACCCGTCAAGCGGGTCCGACGAGGCCCGTCATGGCCCGACGCAAAGGTGCCAGTTCGCGCGGCCGCACCAGCCGCGCCACTTCATTGCCGTCGCGCAGGAACACCAGCGTGGGCCAGAGTTTGACCTGGAATGAGCGGCCCAGGGGTTGCCCAGGGCCGTCGGCAATCTTCAGGTGCGGCACCGACGCATGTTCACCGAGCACCTGCTCGACCAGCGGCAACGCGGCGCGGCAGTGGCCGCAGGTCGGGCTGCCGAATTCGAGCAGCACGGGCCCGCGGCCGGCGGCGATTTCGGCGCGCGTCGGCTCAACGGTTTGCCATTTCGTGCTCATGCTCGTGCCCTGGCCTGCACTTGGCGGGGTTTCATTCGGCGGCCAAGTCAAGGCTTGATCTTGCTGCTGAACTCGTTGGTGAACACATCGGCGACGCTGAGCGCCTTGTCGGGCTTGGCGTTCGCGAACGTGATGTCCATCGTCTTTTGCATCAGCTCGGTTTCGATCCAGCCCAGGCCGTGCCTGGCCGAGCGCTCGGTCACGCACAGGTCGAGGATCTGCGGCATCGTCGCCAGCAGCGTCGAGGCGTCCAGGCCGGGCACCTGTTCGGCCATCGCGGCAATCGATGCGGCGGGGTCGGCCTTTGCGTCGCGCCAGCCTTTGTGCGTGGCGCGCAGGAAGCGTTCGATCAGCTTCGGGTTCTTCTTGATCGTGTCGTTGTTGACGAAGTAGGTGTGGCCGTAGATCGGCAGGCCGTAGTCGGCCCACAGCAGGTGGCCGACGTCGCCCTTGCCCAGCACCTTTTCCCAGATCGCGTAGCTGGTGTACAGGTCGAACGCGGCGTCGACTTCGTTCGCGGCAACAATCGCCTGCTTGCCCTCGGGCTTGACGTTGACCAGCGTCACGCCCGCCGGGTCGATGCCGTGCAGCGCAGCGAACGCCGGCCACAGCACGCGGTGCGAATCGGCCGGTGGCACGGCAATCTTCTTGCCGACCAGGTCTTTCGGCGACCTGATGTTCGCGCCCTTTCGGAAGAAGATGTTGTTGCCGGCCTTGTCGTAGACCACCGCCACCATCTTCAGGTTGGCGCCCTTGCTGATCGCCGTCATCACGGTCGGCGCGTCGGAGATGCCGATGTCGGATTGGCCGAGATCGACCTTCTTCGCGCTGTCGGCCGAGCCGCTGCCGCGCAGCACCGTCAGGTCCAGCCCCTCCTGCTTGTAGTAGCCCTTCTTCAGCGCCAGGTAGATCGGCGAGTGGTCGGCCAGGTGGAACCAGTTCAGTTGCAGCTGGATCTTGTCTTGCGCCGAGGCGGGCCCAGCGGCAAGCAGAGCGCAACTCGCCAGGCCAGCCAGCGCAGTGGCCAGGCGTGCGCGCCAGTTCGGCGAGCGTGGATTCAGTGTTTGCATCGCGGTGTCTCCATCGTCATCCGGTCGCATCATCCCGGTGCGCCCAAGGCGCAATCATCCGCTCGACGGCCACGACCAGACCGTAGAGCACCAGGCCCATTGCAGAAATCAGGATCAGCGAAGCGAAGATCGATGCCGTTTCCATCGTCACGCCGCCGGTGATGATCAGCGACCCGAGGCCGCGCTCGGAAGCGACGAACTCGCCGACCAGCGCGCCGATGACGCTCATCGTCGCGTTCAGCTTCAAGCCGACGAAGATGTAGGGCACCGCGTTCGGGAAGCGGATCTTCTTCAGCACCTGCCAGCGGCTCGCCTTCAGCGTGCGCACCAGGTCGAGCATCTCGGGCTCGGCGCTCGCCAGACCGACAGCGGTGTTGACGACCATCGGAAAGAACGCGATCGTCGTGCCGATCACGATGTTCGGCCAGATGCCGTAGCCGAGCCAGATCACGAACAGCGGTGCCAGCGCGATCTTCGGCAAGGTGTTGAACAGGATCAGGACCGGCATCACGGTGCGCAGCAGCATGTCGTTCCAGACCACGACGATCGCGAGCGCAATGCCCAGCACCGCCGAGAGCACGAAAGCGCCGAGCACCGCATACAGCGTCGCGAGCAGGTTCGCGGTCCACTGGTAATTCGGATTGGCGAGCGCACGCAGCGCAGCGAGCGGCGTGGGCAGGATGTATTCCTTGACGCCGAGCAACGACACCGCGAGCTGCCAGAACACCAGCAGGCCGAGCATGACGAGCAGGCTGGGCAGGTAGTAGATCAAACCGGCCGCGAGCCGGCTTGCCAGGCCGGGCTCCTCACTCAGTGCAGGGCCGGCGGTGAATTTGTTCATTGTGTCGGGCCCTCGCCGCGGTTGCCCGGGTTCAAGGCGCCTTCGGCGTGGCGCGGGTGGCCTTCATCTCCCGCATCGCCTGCCAATCAGGTGCCGCGCCGCTCGCAAAGCCTGCACACCGCAGCGAATCGATCGCGAGCAGGCCGCCGCGAATCCGCACGCGCACCGCACCATGGCTGAACTCGTAAAGATCCGGATGCGCAGCGAGAAAGGCCTTCTGTTCGGCGTCGGGCAGGTCGGCCATGCCGTTGACGTAGTGGTGGCCGTTGCGTTCGACGTGCGTGATGCCCAGCAGCGACACCAGTGCCAGGTCTTGCTGCAATGCCAGGCCGGCCTGGATCGTCAGGTCTTCGGCGCTCATCAGGTAACGCGCGGCGTCCGGACTGGCCGCTTCGTCGTGCCCCTCTTCGCGATTCCACTGGCGACAGCGCGCCCGGTTCAGCAGCGACTTGTACAAGCCCTTGCAGGTCTTCGACGACACGCCGGTGTAGCCGATTCTCCGGGCGCGCGGGAACGCGTCGAGCGAGTCGTCCGACTCGTCGATGATGACGGGCTTGTGCGCCGCCAGGCCACGCACATCGTGCGCCAGCGCGGCCTGCCGCTTGATCGGTTGTTCGATGAACACGACGCTTTCGCAGAGGCGGGCGAGCCGGGGTTCGGCGCGCATGCGGTCCCAGAGTTCGAGCACGCCGTCGACGCTCGCATACTGCTCGTTGCCGTCCAGCGTCGCGCGGTAGCCGCCCTCGATGCGGTCCAGCACAGCGGCGATGCGGGTCAGCCGAGCCACGTCGGCGGTGACGTCGCCGGCCACCTTGAGCTTGAACCAGCGGTGTCCATAGGCGCTGATCACCTCCTCGAGCGTCTCCGGCAGGCCGTCGCCGACGCGTTCACCCTGGTCTGCCCGCGTGATCGGGTCGACCAGGCCGACGGTATGGCGCGCGGCAATCGCCGGCGCCGGCTGCAGCGCGGCGAGGAAGGCGCCGAGGTCGAACCCGGCCAGGTCCGGGCAGAGTTCGGTGGCGTCGCTGCCGATGCCGACCAGGTTGTTTTTCACCACCTCATGGAAGGGGCGTTGTTGGGCCCGGCACAAGGCGTCGAGCACGGCCCGGTCGATCAGCGCCGGGCCGTAGTTCGCGACCAGGCTGTTCAGCTGATGGCGGCCCGCGCGTTCGATCTGCTCGCGGTAGTGGCGGGCGAAATGGCCGAAGGCGCTCGCGCTGGCGCTGTCGAGGTACAACTCCCGCGCGATGGTCAGCGCCAGGCGCAGCTGGTCGAAGTTGTCTTCATTGCTGAGCGCCGGGTTCTTGTCGAACCACTTCGGCGCCAGCAGTTCCGCCGCCATGCCTTCGGCGGTTCGGCCGTCCTCGAGCCGGATCCGCACCCGCGCGAATGCCTGCGGTGCTTCGGTCAGCGTCACGACGCCGAAGCGAAACGGCATGCGCAGCTTGACGTCGCGTTCGAACAGCGCGATGTCTTCGATGACAAGCCGCGGGGCCGCCGTCATTCCGGTTCCGGACCGTCATGCCGGCGCACGCCGGGATCCACCGTTGCAAACCTGCTCTGTGCGTCGGCCGGGCGCGCGGACTCCGACCGAGTGGATACCGGCGTGCGCCGGTATGACAGGTGCGTCATTCCGTCCCCGTATGACAGGTGCGTCATTCCATCCCCAGCAGGCGGTAGATGCGCCGGGTGTACACCCCGAAGCGCTCCTGCGTCTTCATGTCGAGCGTGCGCGGGTTTGGCAGGTCGATCTGGAAGTTGTCGGCCATGCGCGCCGGGCCGGCGGTGAAAACGATCACCCGCGAGCCGAGGAACACCGCCTCCGAGATGCCGTGGGTGACGAACACGATCGTCTTGCCGGCTTCCTTCCAGATGCGCAGCAGTTCGAGGTTCATCTTCTCGCGCGTCAACGCGTCGAGCGCGCCGAAGGGTTCGTCCATCAGCACGAGTTTCGGGTCATGCACGAGGGAGCGGGCGATCGCGGCGCGCTGCTGCATGCCGCCGGACAACTCGTACGGATACTTGTCTTCGTAGCCCGACAGGCCGACCAACGCCAGCAGATCGCGCGCGCGCTCGCGGGCTGCCGCCATCGGCAGGCCCAGCAGTTCGGCGGGAAGCAGCACATTGTCGAGGATTCGGCGCCACTTCAGCAGCAGCGGCGCCTGGAACACCATGCCGATGTCGCGCGCCGGGTCGAAGGGGTGGCTGCGGGAACCGATCTGCACCGTGCCCTGATCGTGTTTGTGAAGGCCCGCGAGGATTTTCAGCAGCGTCGATTTGCCGCAGCCCGAGGGGCCGACGAGGGACACCAGTTCACCCGGCTGCACGTCGAAGCTCGCGTCCGATATGGCCAGATGTTCCTTGCGCCCGGTGCGGTAGGTCTTTGTGACGCCCGCCAGGTGGATGAAAGGTTCTGCAACCGTCGTGCGAGCCGGAATTCCAGGCACATCGTTCGGCGAGGCGACGCTTGCAGTGCTCATGAGACGCGCGCGTCCTTCGCGACGAACCAGTGGTCGAGCAGCATCACGATGCCGTAGAGCAGCATGCCCAGCAGCGTGATCAGGATCACCGCCATGAACATCGCGGGCGTGTCGAGCGTGACCTGCACCTGCAGCATCAGGTAGCCCAGGCCTCGGTCTGAGCCTAGGAACTCGCCGACGATCGCACCGGCCACCGCGAGGATCGCCGCGACCTTCATGCCGGCGAAGACATAGGGGAGCGCGCCGGGCAGCTGGATCTTGGTGAACAGTTGCCAGCGCGAGCCGCGCAGCGAGCGCACCAGGTCGAGCAGGTCGGGTTCGATCTCGCGCAGCCCGCGCGCCGTGGTCAGCAGGATCGGGAACACCGCGATCGAAAAAGCCATCATCGAATTGGGGAACACGCCGTACTTGAACCACACGATGATGAGGGGCCCGAGCGCCACCTTCGGGATCATGTTCAGCGTGACGAGCAGCGGCAGCATCAACGACTCGAGCGTTTTCGACCAGGTGAACAGCAGCGCCAGCAGCACGCCCACCACCAGTGCCAGCGAATAGCCGCCGAAGATTTCGGTGGCCGTCACGAGCGTGTTGGCCCACCAGCCGTAGTCCGAAACGAACAGCGCGGCAAGCGTGTCGCCGGGCGAGGGCATCACGAACTTTGGCACATCGCCCAGGCGCACGAACAGATACCACGCCAGCAGCAGCAACAGGTGCGCGCTCACGCCCAGGGTGTAGCGGCCGAGTCGGGTGTCGAAGCGGTCCATGCAAATCACTCCAGCCAGCGCGCCACATTCGCGGCAACGAACGCATCGTCGGCCAGATCGGCATGTTCACGGCAGACACGGTCGATCTCTTCGGCCTGGCCGGGCGACAGCGCTTCGTTCGGGTCCAGGCACCAGGTGCCCACGAACAGGCCCTGTCGGCGCAGCACCTCGTGGCAGCCGGCGATGCACCCGGCAAAGTCATTCGCGACATCGAAGAAGGCGCTGTTGCAGTCGGTGACGCGCGAATCGAGTGCGAGCAGTGAGGCATCCACCGTGCCGGCGGCGACGGCGGCGTGAAAACGTTCCAGCTGCTCGACCGCGCTGCGTGTCCAGACACTCCAGTGGCCGAGCAAGCCGCCACGGATGCGCACTGTGACTTCAGTGTCACCGGTCTTGACGACAAACGGTACCAGCAGATCGAGCACGATGTGGTCGTCGTTGCCGGTGTACAGCGTCACCCGGTCCTGAGCGCCTGCAGCGACGACGCCGCGAATCACGTCGAGCGTGCGGTACCGGTTGTACGGCGCCATCTTGATCGCGATCACGTTGTCGATGGCCGCGAAGCGGCGCCAGAACTCGGCCGGCAACGCGATGCCGCCCACGGCCGTCTGCAAGTAGAAACCCACCAGCGGAATCTGCGCGGCAACTGCGGCACAGTGATCGATCAGCTCATCGATTGACGCGCCCTTCATCGCCGCCAGCGACAACATGCCGGCGTGGTAGCCATGCGCGAGTGCCACCTGCGACTCCTGGAGGGCCTGCTCGGTGCGGCCGCACAGACCGGCGATCAGCACCACCGGCCGCTGCGTCCACTCGCGCGCGGTGCGGGCCGCACTCTCGAGTACCGGCTCGTACAGGCCGGCGTCGCGGATCGCGAATTGCGTTGTGTGCACGCCCACCGCCAGGCCGCCAACGCCGGCATCGAGGTAGTAGCGCGTCAGCGCGCGCTGGCGCAGGGCATCGAGCCGGCGCGAGGCGTCGAGTGCGAGCGGATGGGCCGGAATGACGCTGCCGCGCCGCAGCAGCGCCAGCACGTCGGCGGGCCACTCAGACCAGTGGCGCCGCATAGGGAAAACGCGCGATGCGCAGCGGTGCTTGCCGCTGGGGCCCGCGGGGCGCCTGTTCTATACTTTGGGCGGAAATCACTGGATGGTGAATTTACGGTAGCCGGGCCTCGAAGGCAACAGGAGAATCCATGTTCAAACGTCTCACACTTTGCGTCGTGATGGCTGCAGCCGGCGGGATGAACGTCCCGGTTCAGGCCCAGGCCCCGCAGAAGATCGACTTCATTCTGAACTGGGTGCCGGGAGGTGACCACGCGCCGTATTACTACGCCAAGAAACTCGGCTGGTACGCCAAGGAAGGCATCGACCTCAACCTCGAACCCGGCAAAGGTTCGGCGCTCTCGACGCAGCGTGTCGGCGCAGGCGCCACGCCCTTCGGTCTGGCCGACATGGGCGGCGTGCTGGTGGCCAAAGGCAAGGGCGCAGATACGGTGGGCGTGTTCAACGTCTATGCCAATTCGCCGCAGGGCATGTACTGGCTGAAGAGTTCGGGCATCACCGGCGTGAAAGACTTTGTCGGCAAGAAAATCGGCAACCCGGCCGGCGACGGTGCCCGCGTGATGTGGCCCGCACTGGCGAAGGCGAACAAGATCGACCCGAAGTCGGTCACCTGGGTCAACATCGACGCGAACGCCAAGCTCGCGTCGCTGAAGGGGAAAGCCGTCGATGTGACGACGTCGTTCTACAACATCCACCACATCTTCCAGCGCGAGCTGGCGGACGATATGGGCTTCCTCGCGTGGCGCGACGCCGGGTTGAACCCGTACGGCAACTCGGTGATCGTGAACGCCAAGTTCCTCGAGGCGAACCGGCCGCTGGTCGACAAGTTCGTCAAGGTGACGCAGCGTGCGTTCGCTGCGTGCGTGAAGGAACCCAACCCCTGCGTGCAGGCGCTGATCGATGCGAACGGTGCCCTCAAGCTCGATAACGAACTGACGAACTGGAGCCTGGTCGAGAAACTGATGAGCGACCAGTATTCGCGCGAGGTGGCGCTCGGCATTCACGACGACAGCCGCATGGCCGCCGACTACGAGCTGGTGCGCGAATACATCGGCCTGGACAAGACCTTCGACGTCAAGGCCACCTACACCAACGAGTTCCTGGATCGTTCGATCAAGATGAGCAAGTAGCGCGCGGGCCGGTGAGCCGGGCGGGCTTTGCGACGAGCACGGTTAGACTGAAATCATGCATGCATCCACCGCGCTTTCGCACATCACCGTCCTCGACCTGACGCGCGTGCGCGCCGGCCCGACCGCGGTGCGCCAGCTCGCCGATTGGGGCGCGCAGGTGATCAAGATCGAGCTGCCCGCCGGCATGGACGAGGGCGACGGTATCGGCGGCCCGCGCGACGACAGCGACTTCCAGAACGTGCACCGCAACAAGCGCGGCATGACGCTGAACCTGAAGTCGCCCGACGGCGTGGCGATCCTGAAGAAGCTTGTCGCCCGTGCCGACGTGCTGGTCGAAAACTACCGCCCCGATGTCAAGGATCGGCTCGGTATCGGCTACGAAACCCTCGTCGCGCTCAACCCGCGGCTCGTGTACGCGAGCATCTCCGGCTACGGCCAGGACGGCCCGTACCGGCTGCGCCCGGGGTTCGACCAGATCGCGCAGGGCATGGGCGGCCTGATGTCGATCACCGGCTTGCCCGGGCAGGGCCCGGTGCGCGTGGGCATTCCGATCGCCGACCTGTGCGCTGGCATCTTCTGCGCCTACGGCATCACCGTCGCGCTGATCGAGCGCGAAAAGTCCGGCCAGGGCCAGTGGGTCAAGTCTTCCTTGCTGCAGGCGCAGTTGTTCATGCTCGACTTCCAGGCGGCACGCTGGCTGATGAAGGGCGAGGTCGCCAAGCAGGCGGGCAACAACCACCCTACGTCGATTCCGACCGGCGTCTACAAGACGCGCGATGGATACTTCAACATCGCGGTCTCGGGACACAAGATCTGGGCCCGCTTCTGCGAGGCGATTGACGCGTCCGAGCTGCTGACGCATCCCGACTACGCGACAGCGGCACAGCGTTCGTGCCACCGCGACGCGCTGCATGCCGAACTGGAGCGGCGCCTGCAAGCGCAAGACACCGCCCACTGGATCGAATTGTTGAACCAGGCGGGCGTGCCGTGCGGGCCGATCTATTCGATCGATCAGGCGTTTGCCGACCCCCAGGTGCAGCACCTGGGCATCGCGCAGAAGGTCGGCGACGTGGCTTACCTCGGGCAACCGGTGACCTTGAGTCGCACGCCGAGCCAGGTGATTTCGCATCCGCCGGCGCTGGGAGAACAAACCACCGAGGTGCTGCGCGATCTGGGCTACGGAAACGACGAGATCGAGCAACTGCACCGTCAGGGGATCGTCTGACGAGCTCCCAGAGGAACACCGATGCCCAGCGACAAGATGATTGCCCGGAAGGACGACGGCGTGGGCTGGATGATCCTCAACAACCCGCAGCGCCACAACGCGATCTCGCTCGAGATGTGGGACGCGGCGCTCGAGATCATGGCCGGTTTCGCCGCCGACCCGGCGGTGCGCGTGATGGTGATTTGCGGCGCGGGCGGCAAGGCCTTCGCTTCGGGCGCCGACATCTCCAAGTTCAAGGACGAGCGCCAGGAAGCCCAGGCGCTGGCCCACTACCAGGCGACCACGCAGAAGGCCTACGCGGCGATCCAGGCGATGCGCATCCCGACCATCGCGATGATCCGCGGCTACTGCATCGGCGGCGGCACGGCGGTGGCGGTGTGCTGCGACATCCGCATCTGCACCGAGAACGCCAAGTTCGGCATTCCGGCGGCCAAGCTCGGCCTGGGCTATGGCCTGCAGCGTGCGATCCCGCTGGTCGACCTGGTCGGCCCCGCATTTGCGAAGGAGATGTTCTTCACCGGCCGTCAGTTCGACGCGCGCGAGGCCGCGGCGATGGGCCTGGTCAACCGCGTGGTGGCCGACGACCAGCTCGAAGCGACCGTGGAAGAAATGGCGCGCACCATCGCCGCGAATGCGCCGCTCACGGTGCGATGCGCCAAACTGGTGGTGGGCGAGGCGTTGAAGGATGCGAGCCAACGCGACGTGCCGGCGACCGAACGCGCCGTCGAAGCCTGCTTCAGCAGCAACGACTACAAGGAAGGCCAGGCGGCGTTCATGGAGAAGCGCAAGCCGCAGTTCACGGGGACGTGAGCCGGTTGACTGCGCCTTTGTTCTTCTACTCCAAGGGAGGCGGCGGCAGCACTTTCGGGCTCATTCCTCTGCCCCAGCCATCAGGTCAGGACAGAGGAACGTTATGGTCAGCCCATGTGCCTCAAGGGCGGACCGCGCCAACCACCAGTCGGTGTCGGATGCGTTGAGAATCGGCGGCGCGTTGCCCGCGGCAAGCGCGACTGCGGCGAACTTCCTGTCGCTGCGATCGAACTCTGTGAGGCGGCGATCAGCAGGGAACTCGGCAAACCCACGCTTCGCGTGGGGGGTGATATGCACCGGGAGACAGTGCCGAGGGTCGGCCTGCCGCTGCCACAGCCACTTGAAGAATGCATCACCCACGCCAGGCTGTCCGGCGAAGGAGCAATGCCTGCGATATTCGTCGAGGATGTGTTGGGCATCGTCGATCACGACGCGCCCAGTTCGGGCCTTCTCCAGTGCCTCGACGCAGGCGCCAATGCACTGCACCCCAGCTGGCTCGTGCTTGCCGTTGGCCACGACCAGCACATTCGTATCGACAACGACGCTCACTTCGTCAAGCCACCACGGCGACGCAAGATCGCCTTCTGCATCGCGGCAATCTCCTCGAATTCGTCGCCGAAGAATCCATCAGGCCAGTTTTCGATGTTGCCGTACATGTCGACCTGCAACGCGGTTAGACGCGAAACGCCCGCGTCGATCTCGCAGAAGTACAGGGCCGTGTCCTGCGGCGAAACAGTCTCCTCTGCAATATTGCGTTGGAGGCGCCGCAGCAAATGTTCGCTGTGGCTCTCGACGATGACTTGGATTCCCCGGCTCTGGATGGCGTCGATGAGCACGTCCGCCAGACCCGCCTGCACGCGAGGATGCAAGTGGATTTCCGGCTGTTCCAGCAGCAATACCGAGCCCGGCGGCGCGTAGTAGCAAAGCGCGATGACCGGGAGGATCTGCGACACGCCAAAACCCACATCGGTCAGCAAAA
>JANNKS010000708.1:0-3699 GCA_031396425.1 Rhizobacter sp.
GCAACATCGCTCCGCAGGAGCTGACGCTGCAGTTCAGCCTCGGATCAACGATCACGCCGGCCAGTATCACGTCGCAGTCGATTGAAGTTCTGCGCTCCGGCAACGACGGAGTTTTCGGGAACGGCAACGATGTTCCGGTGACGATCGGATACGTCGGACCGGGTTCGGTCAGCAACGACGTCGTGTTGCGGTTCGGCGAGACGCTGAGTGACGAACATTATCGCATCGTCGTCCACGGAACTGGTGCCAATCGTCTGCTTGCGACTGTCGGCGGAGTGGCCGATCCTGTACGAAAGCCAACTTGATGGCGTTCGTCTCGTTCACGTCGCCCAGCGGCGTGGATGTTCCGTGGGCATTCAGATACTGCACCTGGTTCGTATTCACACCCGCATTTCGCAGAGCAGCCTTCATCGCACGTTTGGGGCCGTCGACACTGGGTGCCGTCATGTGAAAGGCGTCCGCCCCCATGCCGAAACCACTCAATTCTGCATAGATTCTTGCGCCGCGCCGCTTCGCGTGTTCGTACTCCTCCAGTACCACCACGCCGGCGCCTTCCCCGAGAACGAAGCCATCGCGATCCTTGTCCCACGGGCGCGATGCGGTTTGCGGGTCGTCGTTTCGCGTCGACAACGCGCGCGCCGCCGCAAAGCCGCCAACGCCCAGCGGAGACACAGTTGCTTCCGAGCCGCCGGCCACCATCACATCGGCGTCTCCGTATTCGATGATGCGCCCGGCTTCCCCGATGCAGTGCAATCCGGTAGTACAGGCCGTGGCGATGGCCAGGTTCGGCCCCTGGAAGCCGAAGTGAATCGACACATGGCCGGAGATCATGTTGATGATCGAGGCAGGTACGAAGAACGGCGAAATGCGTCGCGCGCCACGCGCCGCATAGTCGGCATGGGTTTCTTCGATCATCGGCAACCCACCGATGCCCGATCCCACCACGCAACCGATGCGCTCGGCCTGCTCTTCGTTCAAGGCATCATTGGTGGCCAGGCCGGCGTCGCGCACCGCCTGGATCGACGCCGCCATCCCGTAGTGGATGAAGGTGTCCATGTGGCGTGCGTCTTTGGCCGGGAAGTAGTCTTCGACCTTGAAACCCTTTACTTCCCCAGCGAACCGGCAAGCCAATGCGGAGGCATCGAATTTCGTGATCGGGCCAATGCCGCCGCGCCCGCCGAGCAGGTTCGCCCAGCCCTCGGCAACCGTGTTGCCCACCGGGCTCACGTGCCCGAGGCCGGTCACGACAACGCGTCGCCGGTTCATACCATCACCTCAACGGCAAGCACCCCCATGAGGGGATCTCAAGCCGCCTTCTGGTGTTTGACGGCGTAGTCGATCGCGAGCTGAACGGTCGTGATCTTCTCGGCCTCTTCGTCAGGAATCTCGATGCCGAACTCGTCTTCCAGGGCCATCACCAGCTCGACCGTGTCGAGCGAATCGGCACCCAGGTCGGCAACGAACGCCTTCGCGTTGACCACGTCTGATTCGGGCACGCCGAGTTGTTCGGCAATGATCTTCTTGACCCGTGATTCGATATCGCTCATGACTCCTCCAGGAGTAATTGTAAGAAACAGCGAGGGATTCTAAGGCCAGCGCCTGACCGGGCGCGCTCACCTGACGCCCGGCTCGTCGCTGCTGGCCGGCCCTGCGCACAAGGTGGATCTGGCTTGCTGTGGTGTCGGCACGCGCCTCAGTTCATGAACATGCCGCCATTCACATGCAATTCGGTTCCGGTGATGTAGCCCGCCTGTGGGGACGCCAGGAAGGTCACCGCATGGGCGATGTCACTGGTCTGGCCGAGCCGGCCGACCGGAATCTGCGCCATCAAGTCGCTGGTCTGAGCCTCCGACAGAGCTTTGGTCATGTCGGTATCGATGAAACCTGGCGCGACGCAGTTGACCGTGATGCCGCGACTGCCCAGTTCGCGGGCCAGCGAGCGCGTCATGCCGGCCACGCCCGCCTTGGCGGCCGCGTAGTTGGCCTGGCCGGCGTTGCCGCTCGCGCCCACCACCGACGTGATGTTGATGATGCGGCCATAGCGCTGCTTCATCATCGGCCGCATCACGGCGCGGCAGAGGCGGAAGACGGCGCTCAGGTTCGTGTCCAGCACAGCGGTCCAGTCGTCGTCTTTCATGCGCATCGACAGCGTGTCGCGTGTGATGCCGGCGTTGTTGACCAACACATGCAACGCGCCGTGCTGCTTGACGATGGCGTCCAGCGTGGACTCCACGCCCGCCGCGTCATTGACGTTCAGGCACACGCCCCGGCTGCCCGGCCAAGCCGCCAATGCCTCGCCGATGGCCTGCGCGCCGGCCGGCGTCGTCGCGGTACCGATCACGGTCATGCCCTGCCTGGCCAGATCCAGCGCAATCGCGCGCCCGATGCCGCGCGAAGCCCCCGTGACCAGCGCCACTTGCCCGGCCATGACCATCTCGATCATTGCAGGCTTTCCAGCGCGGCCGCGAGGCTGGCCGGGTCGTGCACATTCGCTACCGGCAAGTCCGGGTCGATGCGCTTGATGGCACCCGCAAGCACCTTGCCCGGCCCGCATTCGAACACCTGCTGCGCGCCTTGGGCCCGCAGGGCCTGAACCACCTCGACCCAGCGCACCGGGCCGAAGGCCTGACGGTACAGCGCGTCGCGAATCGCCACCGCATTGGAATTCACCGTGACATCGATGTTGTTGATCACCGGGATGCGCGGCGCGGCGAAGGGCGTTTGCACCAGGCGCAGCTTCAATTGTTCGGCAGCCGGCTTCATCAGGCTCGAATGAAACGGCGCCGACACCGCGAGCAGCATGGCGCGCTTGGCGCCACGCGCCTTGAGCAACTCGCATGCGGCGTCGACGCCGACCTTCGTTCCCGCAATGACGGTCTGCTTGGGGTCATTGAAGTTGACCGCTTCAACCGCCGCGCCGGTGCTGGCCGCCACTTCCGCACAAACGTCGCGCACCGCGCTGGCGTCCAGGCCCAGCACCGCAGCCATCGCGCCGGTTCCCACCGGCACAGCGTCCTGCATGGCCTGGGCGCGAAAGCGCACCAGGGGCAGCGCGTCGGCGAGTGTCAACACACCGGCCGCCACCAACGCCGTGTATTCGCCCAAGGAGTGCCCGGCCAAGAACGCCGGCGCGCAGCTCGATTGCGCCAGCCAGGCCCGATAGCAGGCGATGCCAGCGGTCAGCATCACCGGCTGGGTGTTGGTGGTGAGTTCGAGCTGCTCCTTCGGGCCTTCGCGCATCAGCTTGGCCAGGTCTTCGCCGAGGATGTCAGAGGCTTCGACCAGAGTGTCGCGCACCGCCGGGTCGTCGCCCCAGGCGTCGAGCATGCCCACCGACTGCGAGCCCTGGCCCGGAAAAACAATGGCAAACTTTTTCATGGCGCGCGTTGAAGTGGCAGGTCCGGCTCGAGCCGGTTCAAAGATCCAGCAAGACCGCACCCCAGGTGAAGCCGCCGCCCACACCTTCGAGCATCACGGTGTCGCCGGAACGAATCTTGCCACTGCGCACCGACTGATCAAGGGCCAGCGGAATGGACGCCGCCGACGTGTTGCCGTGCTCGTCAACCGTGACGATCAGCTTGTCCAGCGGCAGCTTCAGCTTCTTCGCCGTGCCCTGCATGATGCGGATGTTGGCCTGGTGCGGAATGAACCAGTCGATGTCGTCTTCGCTGCGTTCGGCCTTCGCAAGCACCGAGCGCG
>JANNKS010000723.1:0-7599 GCA_031396425.1 Rhizobacter sp.
GCTCCGGTGCAGCGGCGTCACGTTCGACGGCCAGGTAGCCCGGGCAGTCGTCGAACTCCAGGCTCGCCACGCGCGCGGCGCAGCGCGCCAGCTCGGCGCGCGCCACCAGGTCCAACCGGCCGGTGCGCGCCAGGTCGGCGCGCACGCGGGCGAACTCCACCGCTTCGATCCGGCTGTTGCCGCTGAGGTAAGCCGAGGTTGCGCGCTCGAGCGAACTCTTCGCGTTCATCTGCCAGTCGGGCGGTGGCGGCGTGCTCGAACACGCCACCCCACCCGCGGCGACCATGGCGATGGCGATGGCGATGGCGATGGCGATGCGACTCATGGCAGCTTGATCTCGGTGTCGCGCGCGAAGGGCCATTTGCGGTTCACTTCGTTGATGAGGTGCTCGACCTTGCGCAGGCTCGCTTCGACTTCGGCGCGCAGGCTGCCCAGGTCGGTGGTCGCTTCGCGCGCATTGCCGGCGATGCCCTGCGCTTCGTTCAACAGCGCGTCGACCTTCTTCAGGCTGCCGCGCGCCTCACCCAGCAGGCCGTTGAGCTGCGCCACCGTCGCCCGTGTTTCCGTCATCACGCCGGCGTCGCCGAACACCTGCGCGTCGGCCTTGCCGACCAGCCCGTCGGCCTTAAGCGCCAGGCCATCGGCTCTGAGCACCAGGCCGTCCAGGCGCGCAAGCAGGCTGTTGGTGCGGTCCAGCGTGGTGGCGATCTTCCTGCGCGCGTCCTTGTCGTCACCCATCACCACGCCGAGTGCACCGCGCGGGCCGTTCAGGTTCTCGGTGGTGGTCTGCACATTGCGCAGCGTGTTGTTGAGCGGCGATTCACCTGCCGTCATGGTGGTCAGGTTGGCGATCAGGTCGCGCACGCTGGCGATCAGGCGCGGAATTTCCGCCGACGCGTCACCGCTGAGCAGCTTGCGCACCGCGCCGTCGGGCAACAGCGGGCCGTCCAGAACGCCGGTGAAGGCGCGGATGCGCGGCGCGCCGACCAGGCCGCTTTCCATCGTGAACACGCTGCTTTCACGCAACCAATGGGCGTCTTTCACCGGCACGTCGACGACGATGCGTGCGTTGCCCTGCTCCGACAATTCGATGCGGTTCACCTGCCCGATCGGAAAGCCTGCGAACGTCAGGTCCATGCCGACCACCACGCCCTCGGAGTTGTCAGCCACCAGCACGAGCGACTGCTTGAGCTCGAACGCACCGCGCGCGTACAACACGTAGCCGACGGACAGCGCGAGCAGCAGCAACACGCCCCACACCAGCAGGCGCGCCTTCAGGTCGAGGTGGGCGACCGGCTGGGCGTCGCCGTTCAAGGCGGGGTGGGGCGAATCGGGCATGGATTCAAGGGGCTCGGTGGCGTGGTGGCATCGGGTTGGGTGGGGTCAATAGTAGTTGCCCACCAGTGAGGTCATTTCGATCAGCAGCACCACCGCAAGCAAACGCGCCAGCCGCGTGATGTCGGCGTTGCCCTGGCCGCCGCCACGTTGGCTCTCGGGCGGTGTGGGCACCATCGGGATGATCGCCACCGCCAGGCTCAGGAACAGCGTTTTCAGGCAGAAGATCAGCACGATCACCGGGTTGAACACATGGCCCACGGTGCGCGTGAAGGCGGCCAGGCCCCAGGTGGAAAAGCCGTACACGCTCAGATACGCCAGCACCAGCGTGATGGCGCTGCTCACCGCCGCCAGCGTGATCACGGCGAACACGCCCGCCGCCGCCTGCGGCAATACCGTGTCGCGCGTCGGGTCGTGGCCGGCCGAGAGCAGCGCCTCGAACTGGCCCTGCAGCCGCATCATGCGCACCGGCTCGCCGGCCGGCATCGCGTAGCGCAACGCCGCGAACAGCGCCGCCGAGAGCGGAATCAATTCCAACACGAGGGTCCGCACCAGAACGTCGAGCGCATAGCGCGTCAGGCCGTAGCTCAATGCGGTGGCCAGCACGATGCGAATCACGACCAGCGCCACGATCGCCGAGATCACCGTGAACGATGCCAGCATCGGCATCGTCGCCTGATACATCGCCTGCACGATGCGATGGCGCTGAACGCGCCGGTAGCTCGACGGAGACAGCGACAACACCAGGATCTGCGCACCGAAATGGATCACCTGGCGCCAGCCGCCCCACCAGACGAGCAGCGCGCGAACGGCCGGGTTCGACGTCATGACCTGAGCGTGCTTTCGGAACATGGGTGCTGGGCCTGTCAGGGTATGCGCGTGCGCCAAGGTCGAGCGCAGCCGCGTTGCCGACTTTACAGGGCCGGCGCGGCTGTCCCGCGCGCGCTCAATCGGTGCGTGGTATCCGGCCACGCGGCGTGGTGCCGCGCAGGAAATCGAAGTCCACGCCCTGATCGGCCTGCGTGACGGTGTGCAGGAAAAGCTTCAGGTAGCCCCGGTCGGCGCTCCGCGGGCTGACCGGCTCGGCCGCGGCGCGACGCGACAGCTCTTCGGCCGACACCCGCAGCGTCAGTTCGCGCCGCGCCACCGACAGGCGAATCCGGTCGCCATTGCGCACCCAGGCGAGCGGCCCGCCCATCGCCGCTTCCGGCACCACGTGCAGCACGATGGTGCCGGCCGCGGTGCCGCTCATGCGGCCGTCGGAGATGCGCAGCATGTCCTTCACGCCGGCGCGCGCCAGTTTCAGCGGAATCGGCAGGTAGCCGGCCTCGGGCATGCCCGGTGCACCCTTCGGGCCGATGTTCTTCAGCACCAGCACGTCGTCGGCGTGCACGTCGAGATCGGGGCTGTCGATGCGTGCCGCCAGATCGGCAGCATTTTCGAACACCACCGCCCTGCCCTCGTGTTCCATCAACACTGCGTTCGCTGCCGACTGTTTGATGAGCGCACCACCAGGCGCCAGGTTGCCGTTCAGCACCGCGATGCCGCCCTGCGGGTAGACCGGATCGGCGAGCGGGCGCACCACGTTCTGAGCAAAGCCCGGCCCGGCGGATTCGATCTCTTCACCCAGCGTGCGGCCGGTGACGGTGAGCGCGTTCAGGTGCAGCAGCGGCCTGAGTTCGCGCAGCAGCGTGGCCATGCCACCGGCGTGATGGAAGTCTTCCATGTAGTGCTGGCCGGAGGGTTTGAGGTCGAGCAGCACCGGCGTCTCGCGGCCCATGCGATCGAGCGCCTGCAGGTCGACTTCAAAGCCCAAACGCCCCGCGATCGCCGTCAGGTGCACGATGCCGTTCGTCGAACCACCGATCGCGAGCAGCACGCGCATCGCGTTCTCGAATGCGTCTGCCGTCAGGATCTTGTCGATGCTCAGGCGCTCGCGCGCCATCTTCACCGCCTGCGCGCCGGTCAACTCGGCAATGCGGATGCGGTCGGCCGTCACCGCGGGGGGTGAGGCGCCACCGGGCACCGTCATGCCCAGCGCCTCGGCCAGGCAGGCCATCGTGCTGGCGGTGCCCATCACCGAGCAGGTGCCCACGCTGGCGACGAGCTGCTCGTTGACGTCGGCGATTTCCTCGGCGTCGATCTCACCGGCGCGAAAGCGCCCCCAATAGCGCCGGCAATCGGTGCACGCGCCGACACGTTCGGCACGGTGCGAGCCGGTCAGCATCGAGCCGGTGATGAGCTGAATCGCCGGCAGCCCGGCCGAGGCCGCGCCCATCAACTGCGCCGGCACGGTCTTGTCGCAACCGCCGATCAGCACGATCGCATCCATCGGCTGGGCGCGAATCATCTCCTCGGTGTCGATCGCCATCAGGTTGCGCAGAAACATGCTGGTGGGCTGCGCGAAGCTCTCGTGCACCGAGATGGTCGGGAACTCCATCGGCAGGCCACCGGCGAGCATCACGCCGCGCTTCACCGCGTCGATCAACTGTGGCGCATTGCCGTGGCAGGGGTTGTAGGCGCTGCCGGTGTTGGTGATCGCGATCACCGGCCGCTCCAGCGCTGCATCGGTGTAACCCGCGCCCTTGATGAAGGCCTTGCGCAGGAACATCGAGAAACCGCGGTCGCCGTAACTCGTCAGGCCCTTGGCCAGGCCGCTGGCCGCGTCGGCGGGCGCCACGTGGTGCGAGGCACGGTCGGGCGAGGGTTCGGCCTGGCGCTTGGAAGAGGCCTTGCGCTTGAGCTTTGAGTCGATCCTGGGCTTGGAATCCTCGACCATGGTGCCTCCTCGTCGGCGTCAGGCGATCAACGACTCTGCCGCCGGGGCCGACGGTTTCGACAGTTCGTTGTACACCAGCGCTGCCAGCACGACGGTGCCGCCGATCAGCGTCGCCGAGCCAGGGCTTTCGCCGCCGAACAGCCAGGCGAGCAGGATGCCGAACACCACCTCGAGCAGCGCCAGCAAGGCCACTTCATGTGCCGCCAGATGGCGCGCCACGCGCATCACCAGGATGCACGGAATCCCCAGTTGCACCACGCCGAGCAGCGCCAGCAGCGCGAAGTCGTGCGCCGACAGCTGCAGCGGCCAGGCCAGCGGCAAGGTCGCCAGCGCCGACAGCACGCCGCCCACCAGCACTGCGATGGTCAGGTCCATGTGCTGGCCGGAACGCTGCAGCAGCACCCAGTTGATTGCCGCAGCGAACGGGATGCCCAGCGCCACCAGCACGCCGAGCAGGTGCCGCCCTTCGAGCCCCGACACGTCGAAGATGTACATCGTGACGATGCCGCCCGCGGCCATCACGATCGCGAACCAGGTCTGCAGCCGCACCGGCTTGCGCAGCACGGCCCAGGCCAGCAGTGCCGTGAACACCGGTGTCAGACACTCCATGATGAGCACGTTGGCGACGCGGGTGAGCGACAGCGCGACCATGAAGCAGGTGAACATCACCGCCCACATCAGGCCGCTGAGCCACACCGTGGCACCTCCGCCCACCAAGGCGGTGAACGGCCTGGGCGTTCGACTGGCCGCGAACCACGCCAGCACGGTAAGGCAGGCAAAGACGCTGCGCCAGAACGTGATCTCGAAACCTTCACTCGATTCGAGGTGGCGGCTCACCACGCCCCCGATGCTCCACATCAGCGCGCAGAGCACCATCAGTGCGACCGCATTCCTGTGCTTCATCGAACCCTTCAAGACCGCCGCGCGGCGTGACCTCACAACGCCCTGGGCGTGCCCTGCCGGCAAGGCGCTGCGCAGGCTTTCGCCCGCACACGGTGCGCCATGCAGCCCGTGATGGTAACGGCTGGTGCGGGAGCTGCGCCGCCGACGATTGGCGCTACGATGAAAACTCAGGGAGTCATCGAGCGGCACAACGCCGGCCGAGGCAACACAGAGGAGAGGGACATGACAGCAAACAGAGTGGTCCTGGTCACCGGCGGCATGGGCGGTCTGGGCGAGACGATTTCTACCAAGATGGCCGACGCCGGCTACAAGGTGGCGGTGACCTATTCGCCCGGCAACACCAAACACGACGAGTGGCTGGCGCAGATTAAGGCGCGCGGCTACGACCTGGTCGCCGTGCCTTGCGACGTGGCCGACATGGACTCCTGCGGCAAGGCGGTCGGCGCGGTGCTGGCCAGGCTCGGTGCGGTCGACGTGCTGGTGAATAATGCCGGCATCACGCGCGACATGACGTTCAAGAAGATGGACAAGGTGAACTGGGACGCGGTGATGCGCACCAACCTCGAGAGCCTGTTCAACATGACCAAGCAGGTCGCCGACGGCATGGTCGAGCGCGGCTGGGGCCGCATCATCAACGTCTCGTCGGTGAACGGCTCGAAGGGCGCGTTCGGCCAGGTCAACTACTCGGCCGCGAAGGCCGGCGTGCACGGCTTCACCAAGGCGCTCGCACTCGAAGTGGCGAAAAAGGGCGTCACCGTCAACACCATCTCGCCGGGGTACATCGGCACCAAGATGGTCACCGCGATCCCGAAGGAGATCCTGGACAGCAAGATCCTTCCGCAGATTCCGGTCGGCCGCCTGGGCAAGCCCGAGGAAGTGGCGGGGCTGATCATCTACCTGGCATCGGAAGAGGCCGCGTTCGTCACCGGCGCGAACATCGCGATCAATGGCGGACAGCACATGCAGTGAGCGGCGGGCGGGCCCCGCTGCGCTGCTGCGCCGCGGGCCCTCATTTCTGCGCAACGATGAAAAGCGCAAACTACGTCCTCGTCGATGAGGACGGGCATGTACCGGAAATTCCTTCAGGGGTGGTCGCTCAAGACCAGAGTCACGACCTTCACGCTCGCCATCTTCGTGCTTGGCATCGGGGCGCTGGCGTTGTACGCCAGCCGGATGCTGCGGGAGGACATGGAAAGGCTGCTGGGTGAACACCAGTTTTCGACCGTATCGTTCATTGCAGACCTGATCAACGGTCAGCTCGAAAACCGCATCAAGGCCCTCGAACTCGTCGCTCGCGACATCGATGCAGCGGCGATGCGGCAGCCGCCGGCACTGCAGAAGCTGCTGGAGCAGAAGGTCGCGCTGCACAGCTATTTCAACGCCGGTGTGCATGTCGTCGGGCGCGATGGCGTGGCGCTCGCCGATGTCTCCGACGCGGGCCGAACCGGCAAGAGTTTTGCCGACAACGAAGCGGTTCAGGCGGTGCTGTCGGAAAAAGCGCCAACCCTCGTTGGCCGCCCGCTGTTGGGGCCGCTGCTGAAGCAGCCGGTCTTCCCGATCGTGACTGCGATCCGCGATGTTCGCGGCAAGCCGATCGGAGCCTTGATCGGCACCACCAGCCTGAGCCGGCCCAACTTCCTGGACAAGATTGCCGAGAATCGCTACGGCGAGACCGGCGGCTATGTGCTGGCTGCGCCCCGTCACAACCTGATCGTCACCGCGTCCGACCGGAGCCGGATCATGCAGCCACTGCCCGCGGCAGGCGTCAACAAACTGGCGGACCGCTACCGGCAAGGCTACGAGGGCTTTGGGGTTGCGGTCAATTCCCGTGGCGTCGAAGAGCTGTCGGCGGCCAGAGGCATTCCGGTGGCGGGTTGGTTCATCGCCGTCGTGCTGCCGACTGCGGAAGCGTTTGCACCGATTCGCGCGATGCACCAACGTGTCCTGATCACCACCCTTGCGCTGACCTTGCTGGCGGGCGCGCTGACCTGGTGGATGTTGAAGCGCCAGCTCTCGCCCTTGACCGCTGCCGCAAGTGCGCTGGGCCATCAGGCCGCTTCAAACCAGCCACCGCAAGCACTGAAGATCACCAACCAGGACGAAATCGGCGAACTCATCGGCGGTTTCAACCGCCTGCTGGACACCTTGACGCAACGGGAAACCGCGCTGAGGGACAGCGAGGCCTTCAAGAACACGATCCTGAACTCCGTGGCGGCTGAAATCGCCGTCGTCGACCATGACGGCGTGATCCGGGCCGTCAATCAACCGTGGCGGCGTTTCGCGCTCGCCAATGGCATCGAGCCCGACAAATTGACGCCGCACGTCGACGTCGGAGTCAACTACCTGGCGGCCTGCCAGGCCGGCATCGACGCGGCGTCGCCGGAGGCATTTCGCGCCCTCACCGGCATTCAGTCGGCTGGGAAGAGGACCTCGTGCGCAGGCCGGTCCGCGGCGGCCCGCGCCCGCACCAGCGCGCAGGCTCCCGAAAAGGACGGCTCACCTGGCACCTCGCGGGCAAACTCCGGGGGAAGCCAGCGGGAGAGGACCAGACGCGCTTCGGCGTTGCAGATCACCGCGTCGGC
>JANNKS010000732.1:0-3974 GCA_031396425.1 Rhizobacter sp.
CCAGGTGGCCACCCGTCTGCGACACGCTGTGAAGCATGAAGTCGCGCACCTCGTGGGTCAGCTGAAGCAGTTCTTCCCGGCTGAGCCGCTTCAGGTCAGACGGCGCATTGATGGTTTTCAACATAGAGTGTTTCATGAGCATGTCAGCTGTCCCGCTCTACCACCTTGTCGGCCAGAACGCTCAGCCAGGCTGCATCGGCCAGACCGCTGCGCACGAGCGCGGCCTGGGCCTGATCACGCAACTCGTTCGCGTGGCGCCTCGCCTGTTCCAGGCCGAGCACGGTGACGTAGGTGGGTTTGTTATTGTGGATGTCCTTGCCCGCCGTCTTGCCCAGTGTTTCCGAGGCTTGTGTCACGTCCAGGATGTCATCGACGACCTGGAATGCCAAGCCGATGGCTTCGCCGTAGGCTTCCAGCGCCGACCAGGCTGCCGCGGTCGGCTGGCCGCAAGCAGCCCCCATCAAGACGCTGCAGCGCAACAGGGCTCCTGTCTTGCGCCGATGCATGTCCCGCAGGGCGTCTTCGACCAGCGGACGACCGATGCTGGCCAGATCGATCGCCTGGCCTCCGGCCATGCCGGCGTGCCCGGCGGAGCGCGCCAGCAACGCGCACAGACGCGCCTGCAAGGCCGGCACCATGCCCTGCACGGGCGTGAGAACCTCAAAAGCCAGCGCCTGCATCGCGTCGCCGGCCAGCATGGCCTGCGCCTCGCCGAACTGAACATGCACGGTCGGCTTGCCACGCCGCAGCACGTCGTTGTCCATGCACGGCATGTCGTCGTGAATGAGCGAATAGGCGTGGATCAGTTCCACCGCGCAGGCCGCACGAACCGCAGCTTCGCGTGAACCCCCGACGGCCTGGTTCGCCGCGAGTACCAGCAACGGACGCAACCGCTTGCCGCCGTCTAGCACGCCATAGCGCATTGCCAGCCCAAGATTGGCGGGTGCCTCCTTGGGCACCCAGGCCCACAGCGCGTCTTCGACGACCTGCAACTCGTCGTTCATCCAGGCATCGAACTCGCCCTGTTTCACGACGCCGCCCAAGGCTTGAGTTGGCCATCCTCGAGCACCTGAACCTGATGCTCGACTGCCACGAGGCGGGTGCGGCAGAGATTGAGCAGTTCAGCGCCACGCTGGTAGCTCTGCATCAGCCGATCCAGTGGAAGTTGCCCCCCCTCCATGGACGCGACGAGGCGCTCGAGTTCGGCCAATGCATCCTCGTAGCTCAATTCTGGGGCGGCCGCCGCGCTGGATGGAGGTGTCTTTGCCATTCGCATTCGTAAAACCCAATTGTAGTCAGCGCAGGACGCAGCCCTGGCCGCCGCAATACTCATTGCCTCGTCAAAGAAGATGAGGGTCACACTACCAGCCTGGGGGATCGAATTGACGGGGCGCACGGGTAAACTTTCCCGCGAAGCAGAAGTCGGCGCGGCATGCGTCCAAACTGCATGACCGTCCCGGTCAACACGTGCCCTGGATTGTGGCTACTTTGGAGATCCCGAGGATCATGTCGGACCTGAACATCGGCTTCGCTGCGCTCGCTCGCAACCACTCCCAACTCGGAGTGTCGAGCTATTTCGACCCAGTCCAATTCGAACTCGAGCAAGCACGAATCTTCAGCACCGCGCCGCGCTACGTCGCCCACGCGTTGAGTGTTCCAATGGTGGGGGACTACCATGCGCTGCCGCAGGAAGGGGAAGGTCGTGCGCTGCTGAACACAGCGCAAGGCTTGCAGCTGGTTTCCAACGTGTGCCGACATCGTCAAGCGCTGCTGTTGCGTGGCCGCGGCCGGGGCGGCAACAACATCGTCTGCCCCTTGCACCGCTGGACCTACGCGACCAGCGGGGAGCTGATCGCGGCGCCGCACTTTCCACATGACCCTTGCCTTGGTCTGAAAAACTATCCCCTCCAGTACTGGAATGGCTTGGTATTCGAGGCCGGCTCGCGAAGCGTCGCTGCGGAACTGGCAGGCTTGGGCGCGAAGGCCGACTTCGACTTCAGCGGTTACGTGTTGGACAAAGTCCATCTTCAGGAGTGCGAATACAACTGGAAGACCTTCATCGAGGTTTACCTGGAGGACTACCATGTCGGCCCATTTCACCCCGGCCTGGGCAATTTCGTCACCTGCGAGGACCTGCGCTGGGAGATGGGCACCAACTATTCGGTGCAGACCGTGGGCATTGCCACACCGGGCGGCAAGGCGTTGGGCCGGCCGGGTTCTGATGTCTACCGGAAGTGGCACGAAGTGGTACTTGACTACCGCGATGGCAAAGCGCCCGCCAAGGGCGCCGTATGGATGACCGGCTACCCCAACGTGATGCTCGAGTGGTACCCGCATGTGCTGGTCGTGTCGACTTTGTTTCCGCGCGGTCCTCGCAAGACGCTCAACATGGTCGAGTTCTACTATCCGGAAGAAATCTGCGCGTTCGAGCGCGAGTTCGTCGAGGCGCAGCAAGCCGCCTACATGGAAACCTGCGTTGAGGACGATGAGATTGCATTGCGCATGGACGCCGGCCGCGCCGCTCTGATCGCCCGCGGCGACGACGAGTACGGGCCTTACCAGAGCCCGATGGAAGATGGCATGCAGCAGTTCCACGAGTGGTATCGGCATGCGATGACCGTTCCCGCCTGACCTTGTTCAGCCCGCTGCCTGCCCAGCAACCCGACCCGACCTGGCGATGACCCTCAAGACCCTCGTTTCCGCCGCGCAGCTGCTCGAAATGCAGAGTCGCATGGCGTCGTTGGTGTTGCTTGACGTCAGCTTCGACCTCGCCGACGTCGACGCCGGATTTCGAGCGTGGTGCGGTGGCCACCTGCCGGGCTCGCTCTACCTGCACCTCGATAACGACCTGTCGGGCACGAAGACCGGCAGCAACGGCCGCCATCCGTTGCCCGACCGGGCCGACTTTGCGCGCACGCTCGGCCGCTGTGGTGTTTCCGTGCAAACGCCCGTGGTTGCCCTAGACCGGCAAGGCGGCATGTACGCCGCGCGTGCCTGGTGGATGCTGCGCTGGATGGGCCATGACGACGTGGCGGTGCTCGACGGCGGGGTTGGCGCCTGGCAGGCCGTGGGTGGCCCGCTCTCGACCGAACTGCCCCAGCACCACCACTTAGGGGCCTACCCGGATCGGCCGCCGTTGGTCGAAACCGAAAACGCAGCCTCTCTCGCGCTGGGATTGGGGCGCGTTCGGCTCGTGGACGCTCGCCCGCCGGAACGTTTTCGGGGCGAAGTCGAGCCGCTGGACGCGCAGGCCGGCCACATTCCGGGTGCCTTGAACCGCTTCTTCAAGAACAACCTTGCCGAAGATGGCCGTTTTAAATCCGCCACCGAGCTTCGCGCAGAGCTGCTCCCGCTGCTGGGCGACCAAGGCACCGCCGCAGTGGTGCACCAATGCGGCTCAGGCGTGACCGCGTGCCACAACCTCTTGGCCATGGAGCATGCCGGTCTGACGGGCTCGAAGCTCTACCCAGGATCCTGGAGCGAATGGTCATCCGACGCCGGCCGACCGATCGCGCGCGGCTGATACGCCTTCGCCGCACGACTCAAGCCGACAGGCGCAGAATCAACCTCCTGCGCATTGCCCTGACAACGGCCAGTTCGATTTCGCCGAGCGCTCATCATGCGCCGACCTCTCGCGCGACTTGATGTGGATCAACGCGACCCCGCGCCAGTCGGGAAATACTTGCGCCCAACCGAGGTCCCCCGGGCCGCGCAAGCCAAGGAGTTGCCGCCGAACGTTGAGCCGTGATCTCCCGGCTTGAAGACGAGCATGATGGGGTCGTCGGCCAGGATCGCGGAGATGGGGTAGAAGCCGCCCGAAAGGGCTTTCCCGACGATGACGACATCCGGGCGAACGCCTTCGTGCTGGAAGCAGAAGAGCTTTCCCGTGCGGCCCAGACCCGATTGGATCTCGTCGCAGATGAACAGGACGTTGTGCTTCCTGCAGAGGGATTCGATGCCTCTGAGGTAGCCGG
>JANNKS010000749.1:0-2249 GCA_031396425.1 Rhizobacter sp.
CCTGGCCCGCACCGGCACCATGCACGAGTACCCGCAATATCCGGACAGCAAATTCGGCGACGCGGTGCCGCGCGCCGGCAACGCCTCGGGCGGCGGCCAGCCGGGCTGGATCCTGAAGTGCAAGGGCTGGGAGACCGACCCGAACGCCTACATCTACTTCATCACCCAGGCTGCCGTCTGGCCGGCCGTGTGCAAGGTCATCGGCCAGGAAGACTGGATCACCGACGAAGCCTTCGCCACCCCGGGGCGCGCCTGCTGCACCTGAAGCCCATCTTCGCGCGCATCGAGCAGTGGACGATGACGAAAGACAAGTTCGAAGCGATGGACATCCTCAACAAATACGACATCCCGTGCGGTCCGATCCTCTCGATGAAAGAGATCGCCGAGGAACCCTCACTGCGAGCCAGCGGAACGGTCGTCGAAGTCGACCACCCCGAACGCGGCAAGTACCTGACCGTGGGCAACCCGATCAAGATGTCCGACAGTGCCACCGACGTGACGCGATCGCCGTTGCTGGGCGAACACACGGCGGAGGTGCTTGCCCAGCTCGGGTATGGGCCTGAGGACATCGCCAGCCTGCGTGCCGCACGCGTCATCTGACCAACGTCTCACGCACCCCGGCAAACCCTGCTGCGCCCACATGCACCCACTTGGCACACCGATTGCTCGCCGTCATGGCCTGGACCAGCGCAGCCGAATGAAACCAGGTCGCGCGCACGGCGCCGAAGCCTGCCCACTCGGCCTCGCAACCCTGCATGACTGAAAAAACCGTCATCCCGATCACTGCACTGCAACCGACCACGCGGCAGCAAAAGCGCGAAGCGCCCAAGGGCCGAGTCGTCGATGCGTCCGCCATGGCGGACGTGCGCGAATTGCTGGGCAACGCGCCGCGCGATGCGGATCAACTGATCGAGCACCTGCACCGCCTGCAAGACCATTTCGGCCACCTCAGCGCGCGCCACCTGGCGGCGCTGGCGCGCGAGATGGGGCTGGCGCAGACGGCGGTGTTCGAGGTCGCGTCGTTCTACCACCACTTCGACATCGTCAAGGAAGGCGGCGCGGTGCCGCCGGCGCTGACTGTGCGGGTCTGCAACAGTCTGTCCTGCGAGATGGCCGGCGCGAAGGACTTGCTGGAACGCCTGCCGCGGCTGCTGGGCGCTGGCGTGCGGGTGCTCGCCGCACCGTGCATCGGCCGCTGTGAACAAGCGCCTGCCGTCGCGGTGGGCCAGCACCCGCTTGCACACGCCACCTCCGACGCCGTGCTGGCCAGTGTGCTGGCGGGCCAGACCCAGCACCACCCGACAGGCTTTCTCGATCTGGCCGGCTACCGCGCGCAGGGCGGCTACACGCTGCTGCAGCAATGCCTGGCCGGCGAGCGCGACGTCGAGGCGGTCATCAAGGCGATGGAAGACTCGGGCCTGCGCGGCCTGGGCGGCGCGGGCTTCCCGGCCGGGCGCAAGTGGCGCATCGTGCGTAACGAAGCCGCGCCCCGGCTGATGGCCGTCAACATCGACGAAGGCGAGGTCGGCACCTTCAAGGACAGGTTCTATCTGGAGCGCGATCCGCACCGCTTCCTCGAAGGCATGCTGATCGCCGCCTGGGCAGTGGGCATCGCCAAGGTCTACCTCTACCTGCGCGACGAATACCACGGCTGCCGAGCGCTGCTCGAAGCCGAACTCGCCAAGCTGCGCGCGGAGCCCCTGGCCAGTGGTCTGCCTGAAATCATTCTGCGGCGCGGCGCAGGCGCCTACATCTGCGGCGAAGAGTCGGCGATGATTGAATCGATCGAAGGCAAACGCGGCATGCCTCGGCTGCGCCCGCCGTACGTCGCGCAGGTCGGCCTGTTCGGCCGGCCGACGCTGGAACACAACTTCGAAACGCTCTACTGGGTGCGCGAAATTTTCGAAAAAGGCGGCGCCTGGTTCGCGTCGCACGGCCGCCATGGCCGCAAGGGGCTGCGTTCGTTCTCCGTTTCCGGGCGCGTCAGGAACCCGGGCGTGAAGCTTGCCCCGGCTGGCATCACGATCCGCGAGCTGATTGCCGAGCATTGCGGCGGCATGCTGGACGGCCACAGCTTCTATGCCTACCTGCCCGGCGGCGCGTCGGGCGGCATCCTGCCCGCAAGCTTGGGCGACATCCCGCTCGACTTCGACACGCTGCAGCCGTACGGCTGCTTCATCGGCTCGGCGGCGATCGTCGTGCTGTCGGACCGCGACAGCGCCGTCAACGCGGCGCGAAACCTGATGGGC
>JANNKS010000764.1:0-1978 GCA_031396425.1 Rhizobacter sp.
CGGTCAAGGCATCGGCATCCTCGACGCTGACGCTTTGTGCCTGCAGCGCCCCCAGCGCGTCTGCCAACCACTCGACCTGCGCCTGCGGACACTGCAGGTTGAGTTCAAACATCGGCTTAGCGTTTGTGTTGCGCCAGCCACTCTTCCAGGTAGTGGATGTTGGTGCCCCCCGCGGAAAAGCGCGCATCCACCATCAGCTCGCGGTGCAATGCAATGTTGGTGCTGATGCCCTCCACCACGGTTTCGCCCAACGCGGTGCGCATGCGCGCCAGCGCCTGGTCGCGCGTGTCGCCGTGCACGATGATCTTGCCTATCATCGAGTCGTAGTTGGGTGGCACAAAATAGTTGGTATAGACATGCGAATCCACGCGCACGCCGGGGCCGCCCGGTGGATGCCACATGGTGATGCGCCCGGGCGAGGGGACGAACTTGTACGGGTCTTCGGCGTTGATGCGGCACTCGATGGCGTGGCCGCGCATCTGGATGCTGCGCTGCGTGAAGGGTAGCTTCTCGCCGGCCGCGACGCGAATCTGCATCTGCACGATGTCGATTCCCGTCACCCATTCGGTCACCGGGTGCTCGACCTGCACCCGGGTATTCATTTCGATGAAGTAGAACTCGCCGCCTTCAAACAGGAACTCGAACGTTCCGGCACCGCGATAACCGATGCGCTTGCACGCGGCGGTGCAGCGCTCGCCCACCTTTTCGATGACGCGCCGCGCGATGCCCGGCGCCGGCGCCTCTTCGATGATCTTCTGGTGGCGTCGCTGCATCGAGCAGTCGCGCTCGCCCAGCCAGACGGCGTTCTTGTGTTCGTCGGCGAGCACCTGGATTTCGATGTGGCGCGGGTTCTCGAGGAACTTTTCCATGTAGACCGCAGGATTGCCGAACGCCGCTCCGGCTTCGGCACGTGTGGTCTGCACCGCATTGACGAGCGCGGCTTCGGTGTGCACGACACGCATGCCGCGTCCGCCACCCCCACCTGCGGCCTTGATGATCACGGGATAGCCGATCGCGCGCGCCTGGCGAATGATTTCCTTCGGGTCGTCGGGCAATGCATTCTCCGAACCCGGTACGCAGGGAACCCCAGCCTTGATCATCGCCTGCTTGGCGGCGACCTTGTCGCCCATCGTGCGTATCGCTTCGGGCGTCGGGCCGATGAAGACGAAGCCGCTGCGCTCGACGCGCTCGGCGAAATCAGCGTTCTCCGACAAAAAGCCGTAACCGGGGTGGATGGCCTCGGCGTCGGTCACCTCGGCCGTGGCGATGATCGCCGGCATGTTGAGATAGCTCTGCGCCGACGCCGCCGGGCCGATGCACACCGCTTCATCGGCGAGCTTGACGTATTTGGCGTCGCGGTCGGCCTCGGAATAGACGACGACCGACTTGATGCCCATCTCGCGACAGGCGCGCTGAATGCGCAGGGCGATCTCCCCGCGATTCGCGATCAGGATCTTCTTGAACATGACGCCTTATTCGATGACGAACAGAGGCTGGCCGAACTCCACCGCCTGACCGTTTTCGCACAGGATGGTCTTCACCGTGCCGGCCTTGTCGGCCTCGATCTCGTTCATGATCTTCATCGCTTCGATGATGCAGATCGGGTCCCCCTCCTTGACCACCGTACCCGGCTCGGCGAGCGGCTTGCCGCCTGGGCTGGCCGAACGGTAGAAAGTGCCGACCATCGGCGACTTCACGGTGTGGCCCGCAGCTTCTGGTTCCGGGCTTGGTGCCGCAGCAACCGCGGTCACCGACGCCGGGGCCGTTGCTGGAGCCACTGCCGTGGCAGCGACGGGAATGACCACCGGCATTGCCATTCCTGCCGCAGCCACCCTGGACGGGTCGGATTTGACGATCCGTACCTTGCCATCGGCTTCCGTGATCTCGAGTTCCGCGATATTCGATTCCGACACCAGATCGATCAGTGTCTTGAGTTTGCGCAGATCCATTGCTGTCTCCAACGTTGCTTGTCGTCTAT
>JANNKS010000055.1:0-6961 GCA_031396425.1 Rhizobacter sp.
CTGGCTCGCGCCCGCGGGCCCTGCGGCTTCGACTGCTGCGAATCGGTAGTAGCTGGCAAAACCCTGGTAAAGCCCGATGAGCAGGTGGCCGAGCACGAAGGTCACGAACGTGTGCGTCTGCAGACCCCACGCGCTGACCAGGCTGCCGGCCAGGCCCAGGCCGGCGCCGATGGAATACCCCAGGCGGCGGCCGAAGCGGTGCATGAACAGCGCGGCCGGTGTCGACGCCAGCGCCGTGCCGATGACCATCGCGGCGACCGGCAGCGTCGCCAGCGCCTGGTCGGGCGCGAGCATGGCCCCGAGGATGGCCGCGAGCGTCATTGCCAGCACCACGGCCGAGAGCATCAGCGCCTGGCTGGCCGCCAGCAGGAGCACGTTGCGTCGAGCTGTGGTTTGGGTCATGAAGGCTGCAGTCCCGGTGCGTGTTCTGGAGCGCGCAGTGGCCTTCGTCTTGGCGCAGTTGCGGCTGCTGCGTCAATGGTGATCGAGCTGCTGCACGGCTGGGCGGGGCTTGGGTGCCTGGCCCCGAAGGGTTCCGACCGGGCCGATCCACGGCTGCACCAGCATCCGGTCAAGGCGCATCCACGACGGCTCCCGGAACATCGGCAACCCGAGTTGCATCGCCAGATGGCCGTCGCGGGGTTGCGCCAGGTAGGTGCCGAACCAGCGGTCCCACCAGGACAGGTTGAAGCCGAAGTTGGAATGGGTCTCTTCGGGCAGCGACGAATGGTGCACCCGGTGCATGTCCGGCGTGACGATGAGCCAGCGCAGCACCCGATCAACCGCTGCCGGAAGCGCGACGTTGCCGTGATTGAACATTGCCACGGCATTGAGCACCACTTCAAAGGCAAGCACCGCTGCCGCCGGCGCGCCGATGGCGGCGATGACCGCGAGCTTGACGCCCATCGACAGCACCATCTCCAGCGGGTGAAAGCGCAGCCCGTTGGTCACATCGAATTCCACGTCGGCGTGGTGCATGCGATGCAGCCGCCACAGTGCGGGAACCGAGTGGAACAGCACATGCTGCAGGTAGATCGCCAGGTCCAGCAGCACGAACGCGAGCGGCAACGCCAGCCACGCCGGCACGGCCAGTGCATTGAGCAGGCCGCCGCCTTGGCTCTCGACAAGCAGCGCGACACCCACCGCGGTGGCCGGAAAGACCAGGCGCAGGATGACGGTATTCAGCGCCACGACACCCAGGTTGTTCGGCCAGCGCCGGCGCCGGGGCACGGCCTGGGCGCGGCGCGGTGCCATGAACTCCCACAACGCGACCACGGCAAACACGCCCATGAACGAGCCCAGGCGAATGGCGGTATCGGCGGACAGCAACTCGGCGCTCATTGCGGGTCGGTTCAGAACACCAGCACCTTGTCGGCTTCGATGGTCCAGTCGGCCAGTTGTGCGAGCGTGCCGCGTCGCGCGCCGTCGATCAGTTCGCCGTCGCCCAGGCCGCGCGCGTCCATGCAGGTGCCGCACAGCGTGACCTCGCCGTTGCGCAAGACCTTGCCGAGCATCAGCTGCAGGTTGTAATAGCCCTCAGGCACCTTCTGCCCGCGCTTGGCACAGGCGACTGCATCGGCCAGCAGGAACACGCGGATGTGCTGGCCTTCCCTGGCTGCCAGCGCGCCGGCCAGGCGCAAGGCGTTGTAGGCCCTCTCGTTGCCGTAAGGCCCCTCGTTGAGAATGAACAGGGTTGAGGCCATGCCGCACCTACGCTTTGGCCGCGGCGGACGGCCGAATGATCGGCAGTCCCGCGGACTGCCATTCGCTCACGCCGTCAAAGATCTTGCTTGCCTTGAAGCCCTTCGCGGCCAGCAGCTTCACGGCTTCGTCGGACATCAGGCAGAACGGCCCGCGGCAGTAAGCGACGATCTGTGTCTTCTTGGGCAATTCAGCCAGGCGACGCTCCAGCTCGGCCAGGGGCATCGAACGCGCGCAAGGCAGGTGCGCGGTGTCGTACTCCGACTGCGGTCGCACGTCGATGACGACCACCTCACCCCGACGCGCCTGCGCGAGCAGATCGGCGCGCCCGACTTTCGACAGTTTGGAGGGCTCGGCCATCATCGTGTGGACCGCCATGCGCAGCTCAACCAGGTGTTCCTCGGCGACCTCGCGCAGCGTCACGCCCAGGTTCGCGACGTCGGGGCCGCTGAGTCGATAGACGATGTACTTGCCGTCACGGCGGCTTTGCACCAGGCGGGCCTCCTTCAACGCCTTCAGGTGCGCGCTGGTCAGCTTGACATCGATCGACAGCTCGGCGGCGAGCGTCTCGACAGTCTTGTCGCTCTGCGCCAGCATCTCGAGCAACTCCAGGCGCTTCGGGCTGGACAGCGCCTTGCCGATGCGCGCGACCTGTTCGTAAAGGGTGTCTTTGATGGAACGATGAGGGTTTGACATGAAAACAGTCTAACGGACGAACGAATGTTAGTCAATGTTTTTTCGGACATGCTTTTTCGGTCTGCTGTTGTCCTGGCCTGCTGGTTCTGCCGCTGCGCCGCTCAGATCCAGGCCAGCAATCCCGCCGGGCGCTTCGTCAGGGCCATCGCGACGATCTGCGCGAAGCACAAGCACGCGGCGAGCAGTGCCGCAGCGCGCACCGGCCGTGGCAGGCCGGGCCGCAACGCGACCATGCCAAGTGCGATGTAGAGCAGCAGGCCGACGATCTTCGCCAGCAGCCACGGCGTCGCCAAGGGGTTGAGCCGCAGCAGCCAGGCCAACCCGAGCGCCGAGGCGAGCAGCACCGTGTCGACGACGTGCGGCAAGCTGCGTGCGAGGCGGCTGCGCACCCAGGTCGCGCCGGCGAGCGCGCCGATGCCGCGCGCCGCGAAGCCGCTGATCGACAGCACGACGGCGGTCTGGTGCACCAGCTTGAGGGTGGCGTACTCCATGCGTCGGCCCGCTGAAGTTCAGCCCGGTTTGCCGTCGAGCCGCGCGCGCGTCAGCACCGGCCAGTAGCGCAGCGTGAACAGCGCGAAGGCGGCCGACCAGCACAGCGCCGAGGCCAGCACTGCCGGCAGCGTTGCAGCGGGCAGCACGAGCGGCAGCAGCACGCGCAGGACGGCGGCGGCCTGCACCAGGGCGTAGCTGGTGACGTCGTATCCATCGGCGCGCAGCGGCCGGGCGGTGTGGCCGCGCGAGGTGCGCGTCATCATGCCCAGCGTCATGCCGCCCACCGCCCCGACGGTGAGCGCATGCGACGCGAGCGACGCCGCGACCCAGCCCAGCTCGGCGGCGGCGCGCAGCGCGAGGTAAAGCACGATCCACAGGTACGCCGCGTGCAGCACCCACACCAGCGGGGTGCGCAAGGTGCGCCAGGGTTGCCACAGCAGCAGCCGCAACAGGTGCGCTGCGGCGCACAGGGCCAGCAGCGCCGCGAGCGCCGGGCCGTGCAGCCCGAGCGCGTCGGCGGCCAGCACCGCCAGCAGGCCGGCCAGCGCCAGCCACTCGAGTTGCGGTTGGCGGCGCGCGGTGGCGCCCGGCACCCCATTGTTGGTGAACATCGGGACCACCCGGCCGGCCATCACGGCGATGATGAACAGCACCAGGTCCAGCCCGATGTGGATGCCGAACCAACCTGGCAGAGGTAGCGCACCCAGCAACGCCGCATGCACCCCGAACTGCGCCAATCCGATCAGCGCGAGCAGCCCGACCAGAAAATAGTTGCGCCGGTTTTGCGCCCGCACCAGCGGCACCGCCAGCGCCGCCGCTGCGGCGAGCGGGAAAGCAGCGTTGACGAATGCGGCGGGCCAGGCGAAGGGCGTCAGCACGAGCACGCGGCCGGCCAGCCAGAGCAGCGCCAGCGCGGCCAGTGCTGGCCCGGTGGGGGTGGGCCGGCCCGACCAGTTGCGCCCGGCCGTGAACAGGAAGCCCACCACCACGGCGAGGGCATAACCGAACAGCATTTCGTGCGCGTGCCAGATCGCGCCCGGCAGGTAGGGCCGCGGCAAGCCGCCGCCGAACTGCAGCGCCCAGAGCCCGCCCGACAGCGCGGCAAAGGCACCGGCGAGCAGGTAGAACGGCCTGAAGCCGAGCTGCCACAGCGCCCAGCCGGGTGCGGTGGGCGGTGCCGCGGGCTCGTCGATCTTGATCAGCAGTTTGCTCATGGCCGTTGGGGCGCGTGCGCCGTGTGGCGAGCTGTCAGACGGTGGATCCCGGCCTGCGCCGGGATGACCAGACCTCTGCGGCCGCTTCCTGCGGCACCGGCATCCAGTGGCGCAGGTGCGGCGCCGACGCGGCACCGCGCGCCTTCGCGCGGCCCAGCTCGGCGCGCGCGATGCTGCGCAGGTGCACTTCGTCCGGCCCGTCGAGCAGGTGCAGCGCGCGGCCCCAGCTCCACAGCCGCGCGAGCGGTGTGTCGGGCGTCAGCCCCATCGCGCCGAAGACCTGCATCGCACGGTCGAGCACGCGCGTCTGCAGCTGCGCGGTGACGAGCTTGATCGCCGCGCTGTCGACGCGCGCAGCGGCGTTGCCCTCGCGGTCCATGCGCCACGCGGCGCGCAGCACGAGCAGGCGTGCCTGGTCGATTTCCACCCGGCTCAGCGCAATCCAGTCCTGCACGTTGGCGTGGTCGGCGATGCGCGCGCCGAACGTGCGCCGCTCGAGGGCGCGCTCGCACATCAGTTCGAGCGCCAATTCGCACTGGCCGATGCTGCGCATCGCGTGGTGCACCCGCCCCGGGCCGAGCCGCGCCTGCGCAAGCGCGAAACCGGCACCGGCCTCGCCGAGCCGCGCGTCGGCGCTCACGCGCACGTTGCGCAGCACGATTTCGCAATGACCTTCGAGCGCCTGGTGGTCCATCACCGGGATGTTGCGCTCGATGCTCAGCCCCGGCGTGTCGAGCGGCAGCAGCACGATCGAGTGGCGCCGGTGCGGGTCGTCCTCGGGCGCGGCGGCTTCAACGCCCATCAGCACCACCAGTTTGCAGTTCGGGTGCGCGGCGCCGGTGATGAACCACTTGCGGCCGTTGATGACCAGCGTGTCGCCGTCGGCCACGATGCGCGTCTGCAGTTGCGTCGGGTCGGACGAGCCGACGTCGGGCTCGCTCATCGCGAAACACGAACGGATCTCGCCGCGCAGCAGCGGCGCCAGCCAGCGCGCGCGCTGCGCGTCGTTGGCGAACAGCTGCAGCAGCTCGATGTTGCCGCTGTCGGGCGCATTGCAGTTGAACACCTCGGCGGCCCAGGGCACCCGCCCCATCGCCTCAGCCAGCGGCGCGTAGTCGAGGTGGCTCAGCCGGGTGCCCGGCTGGTCGTCGCGCAGGCCGGGCAGGAACAGGTTCCACAGGCCGAGCGCGCGCGCCTGTTCCTTCAGCGGCTCGATCACGTCGAGCGGGTAGACGCCGGCGTCGGCCCAGCGGTGCCAGTCGGGCAGCGACGGCAGCACCAGGTCCTGCATGAAGCGGTCCAGCCGGGTGCGCAGCTCGAGGGTTGCCGGAGAGAGTTCGAAGTCCATGGTGCCGGGCTCGATTCTGGGCGGAAGGCGCGACCGTGCGGGTCGCGATGACGACGCGCTTTGATGTTGATCAAGTCGTTCGGCGTCCCGATCCTGAGAATGCCGTCACGCACAACGAAGCGATCCGACCGGGCCAGGCATCGGCCCGCGCCGCCGAACCCGGGGCGGCAGTCGCAGTGCACGGCACGGAGGTTCCAGCATGAGCATTCTCGGCGTGATCGTCAGGTCCAGAGTGGCCGACAGCGCGGCGCTGCGCGAGCGGCTGGCGGTTTTGCCGGGCGTGGACGTCGCGCTCGACCCGGGCGACGGCCGCCTGATCCTGGTGATGGAAGACGCCGCGGGCTGCACTGCCGCGGCGCAACTGGGCGAGATCGCGCTGTGGCCGACGGTGATCAACACCTCGCTGGTCTACGAGTACTCCGGGCCCGACTTGCCCGACGCTCAGGCCGGTGTTGCCGACTACTCGGACTGGCGCAGCAGTCTGGGCGGGCCGGGCGCGGGCCGACCGCGCGCACCCTGAATCAGTTCAAGGCAATCTCGAAAAACGCCAAGCACCATTCCTGCGTCTTCACCGCCAACCCGCAACCGTGTGAACGGAGTCACCATGATCGAAACTCGCCGCGATTTCCTCAAGACCCAGGCCCTCACGGCCGCCGCCGCCGCCGCGGGTGTGCCCATCACCGTGCATGGCGCCGCGCCGGCCAAGACCGCGCAGGACGCAGCGGTGCGCTGGGACAAGGCGCCGTGCCGCTTCTGCGGCACCGGCTGCTCGGTGATGGTGGGCGTGCAGGAAGGGCGCGTCGTCGCGACGCAGGGCGATCCGGACGCGCCGGTGAACCGCGGCCTGAACTGCATCAAAGGCTACTTCCTGTCGAAGATCATGTACGGCAAGGACCGCCTGACGACGCCGCTGATGCGCAAGAAGGACGGCAAGTACGACAAGAACGGCGAGTTCGTTTCCGTCGGCTGGGATGAAGCCTTCGACCTGATGGCGGCCAAGTGGAAAGAAGCGCTGAAGAGCGACGGCCCGAGTGCGGTGGGCATGTTCGGCTCGGGCCAGTGGACGATCTTCGAAGGTTACGCCGCCACCAAGCTGTGGAAGGCGGGGTTTCGCTCCAACAACCTCGACCCGAACGCGCGCCACTGCATGGCCAGCGCGGTGGCGGGCTTCATGCGCACCTTCGGCATCGACGAGCCGATGGGCTGCTACGACGACATCGAGCAGGCCGACGCCTTCGTGCTGTGGGGTTCGAACATGGCCGAGATGCACCCGGTGCTGTGGAGCCGCATCACCGACCGGCGGCTGTCAACCCGAACTCGAAGGTGGTGGTGCTGTCGACCTTCGAGCATCGCAGCTTCGACCTGGCCGATCTCGGCATGATCTTCGCGCCGCAGACCGATCTGGCGATCCTCAACTACATCGCCCACTACCTGATCACGAACAAGAAGGTGAACACCGAGTTCGTGAAGAAGAACGTCAATTTCAAACGTGGCGCCGACGACATCGGCT
>JANNKS010000080.1:0-3202 GCA_031396425.1 Rhizobacter sp.
GGATATAGCGTTGCAGTTCGGCCCAAAAACGGTCATCCTCCTTGGGCAGACCGACCTGGTGCGCGGAGATGATGCCGTCAAAATAGGGGCCGAGCAGTGTTGTGCGCATCTTCAGGTCCAGGGTTTTGGCGCTGGTGGCCGAGGGCGCGATGGCGCACAGCAAGCCGTTCGTCGCCTCGCCCATCATCCAGGCAAGAATCGGCTTCCCCGGGGAACTGGAAGACGGCTGGGAGCAGCGCGCCGTCGGCAAGATGGGTGAACTGCTCGGCAAGTACCGGTCCTTGCGCGTCTACATGGACGCCTGCGTGCATTGCGGCGCGTGCTCCGACAAGTGCCACTACTTCCTCGGCACCGGCGACCCGAAGAACATGCCGGTGGCGCGCCAGGACCTGATGCGCGGCGTGTATCGGCGCTACTTCACGTTCGCCGGCAAACATTTCCCGAAGCTCGTTGGTGCCACCGACATGACGAAGGAGGTGCTCGACGACTGGTGGACCTACTACAACCAGTGTTCGGAATGCCGGCGCTGCTCGGTGTTCTGCCCGTACGGCATCGACACCGCCGAAGTGACGATGGCGGCGCGAGAGATCATGGATTCGGTCGGCCTGGGCCAGAAGTACGCCAACGAGATCATCGGCAAGGTGCACCGCATCGGCAACAACCTCGGCATTCCCGGGCCGGCGCTGAAAGACACCTTGCTCGGGCTGGAAGAAGACACGTTGGAGGAGACCGGCGTGGCGGTGCGCTTCCCGCTCGACGAGCCCGGTGCGCAGGTGCTGCTTGTCACCCCGTCGGCCGACTTCTTCTCCGAGCCGCACGTGGAAAGCCTGATCGGCTACGCCAAGGTGTTCCATGCCGCGGGCATTCCGTGGACGCTCAGCACGAAGGCGTCGGAGGCCGGCAACTTCGGCCTGTTCATCGGCAACTACGAGCAGATGCGCGACATCTCGCTGCGCGTCAAGGAAGCCGCGCTCGAACTGGGGGTGCGGCGCATCGTCGTCGGCGAATGCGGCCACGCCTGGCGCGTGGCGTACAGCTTCTGGAACACACTGATCGGCCCGTTCGACTGGCTCGATGCGCGCTACCCGGTCCCGCAGCACATCTGCGAGTTCACCTACGACCTGATCCAGCAAGGTGCACTCAAGTTCGACAAGGAAAGGAACGACGACCGCATCGTCACCTTCCACGACTCGTGCAACGTGGCGCGCGGCTCGCGCATGGGCAGCATGCCCGGCGGGCAGTTCGTGATTCCGCGCGAGATCATCAAGGCGGTGGCGAACCACTTTCACGACATGGCGCCGGGCACCATCGGTGAGGCCACCTTCTGCTGCGGCGGCGGTGGTGGCCTGCTCACCGACGACTTGCTCGAGTTGCGCGTGAAGGGTGCGCTGCCACGCATGGAAGCGTTGAAGAACGTGGTCGACGACCACGGCGTCAACTTCATGGCCGCGATCTGCGCCATCTGCAAAGCGCAGTTCAGCAAGGTTCTGCCCTATTACGGCTTCGACATGAGCATGGTCGGCGGTGTGCACCAGCTCGTGAGCAAAGCGATCCGGCTCGGCGAGCCCCATTGAAATCACGCCCGAGGAAACCGAGATGTCTTCTTCCACTTCGACCGGCGACATCAAGCCGCTGACCTTCCGCCGCTACAAGGACGACGACGCCAAGCCGCTGCCGTGGCAGGAAGAAATCTTCGACGCCGACCACACGCACAAGTGCCCGACCTACATCCAGAGCACACCCCCGTGCCAGGGGTCATGCCCGTCGGGTGAAGACATCCGCGGCTATCTCAACATCGTGCGCGGCATCGAAAAGCCGCCCGCCGGCGTGCCCTGGCAGGAGTACGCGTGGCGGCGCCTGACCGAAGCGAACCCGTTTCCTTCGGTGATGGGGCGTGTCTGTCCTGCGCCGTGCGAGTCGGGCTGCAACCGCAATCAGGTGGAAGACTTCGTCGGCATCAATTCGGTCGAACATTTCCTCGGCGAATGGGCCATCGAACACAAGCTGGCGTTTCCGAAATCCGCCACGAGCAGCGGCAAGAAGGTGGCGGTGATCGGCGCCGGCCCGGCCGGCCTGTCGGTGGCATACCAGCTCGCGCGCAAGGGCCACGCCGTGACGATCTTCGACGAGCGCGAACTGCTCGGCGGCATGATGCGCTACGGCATTCCGGGCTTCCGCACGCCACGCGCCGTGCTCGACGCCGAGATCCAGCGAATTCTCGACATGGGCGTTGAAGTGCGAATGGCGTGCCGCATCGGCAGCGACATTGGCTTGGAGGATCTGAAGAACGCCTTCGACGCAGTGTTCCTTGGCCTGGGTGCACAAAGCGGCAGGCCATTGCCGATCGAAGGCGCGCAGGCTCCGAACTGCGTCACTGCCACGGCCTTCCTGAAGGCCTTCAATGACGGGCGCATGCAGCATGTGGGCAAGCGCGTCGTCGTCGTCGGCGGGGGCGACACGTCGATCGACGTGGCCACCGTGGCGCGGCGCCTGGGCCACATTGACCAGGTGCACGAGAGCGACCGCCCGGAAAACGTGATCGGCGGCTATTCCGCCCACGATGCCGCGACCTTGTCGGCGCGCATGGGCGCCGAGGTCACGTTTACTTCGATCTTCGCTGTCGACAAGATGCAGGCGAGCAAACACGAGATTGAGCACGCACTCGGCGAGGGCATCACGATCCGTGGCGGCATGGCGCCGGTGGCGGTGCTGGTCGACGCCGACGGCCGCGCCACCGCGCTGCGCGTGGTGCGCTGCGAAGCGAAGATCGTCGGCGGCAAACTCGACGTGAAGCAGATTCCCGGAACCGAAGAAGACCTCTGCGCAGACCTGATCGTCTCGGCAATCGGCCAGGCGGTCGACTTCACCGGCCTGGAAGTGCTGAACAACGGCAAGGGCGCGATCGCTGCCGACAAGAACTACCAGGTGCAGGGCCAGAGTGGCATGTTCGTCGGCGGCGACGTGGTGCGCCCACACCTGTTGACCACGGCGATCGGCCAGGGCGCGATTGCCGCCGAGGGCATCGACCGGTTCCTGCGCAGCGAGGCGCTGGAAAAGCGCCCGATGATCGACGTGCACGGGTTCGATTTGATGCGCAAGATGGTCGAGAAGGGCCTGAAGGTCACGCAGATCACCGAGCCGACGTGGGGCACCGATGCGAGCAGCGGTGCGATCCACAACTTCGACAACCGCTCGGACCGGT
>JANNKS010000095.1:0-4583 GCA_031396425.1 Rhizobacter sp.
GGACGGCCCGCGCCTGCTTGTGCTGGGCCTGCTGACCGCAGCCTTCCTCACGGTAGGTCTGATCGCCGGCACGGCCTGGCGGCGCAAGGCGCGCAACAAGCCGCCGCTGTTCGCCGCAACGCTCGAGGAATTGCGCCGCGATCAGGACGCGTTGCGGCCGAACCCCGAGACTGGCGGGCGCCCATGAACCCGAACCGCGGCTGGCGGCGCGAATGCCACGCCACTGCATCCGCCGGCACCACTGGGAGCCACAGGACAGCGACCGAACCGACCGCCGCGGCACGCCTGGCGCGCGTGAAGTCATGACCGACAGTCAACACGCCCGCACACTCGCGGAGCGCCGCGAGTCGCTCATCGCGCAAGCGCAACAGCAGCGTCGCGACCTCGCGCTGGCCTCGCAGCCGCTGATGCGCCGCCTGGCCTGGGTCGACGACGGCCTGGCGATCGGCCGCTGGGCGCGCGCGAACCCCTGGTGGCTCGCGGGTGCCGCGCTGGCCCTTGCCGTCTGGCGGCCCGCCCGGGCGCTGCGTTTCGCCGGCCTCGCACTCGCACTCTGGCGCGCCACCGGGTTCCTGCGCAGCAGCGGCCCGCGCTGATTCGCACGGCAGCGCGACACATGACGCTGCGCGCTCGGCGAACGCGGCCCAAACAACTTCGGCCGCGCGCCATGGCACACTCACGCCGGCAGCCGTGACCGCGGCTGCGGCTCGCGACGCGCATGGGGTGCTGCACGCTCGTGTTGGGCAGAGCCCTTGGTCTTGAACGGAGTGAACCCTTGTCGCAGCACCGATTGTTGGCTTTGTATGGCCTGATGCGCCGCATCCGAGCCTTCGAAGACGCCGCTGAAATCGCCAGCCAGGGCGGCGTCGCGGCCTGGGGCCTGGCGGCCTCGGCCAAGCCGGCGCTGGTGCGCGGGCCGCTGCACCTTTCCACCGGCCAGGAGGCGGTGGCCGCCGGGGTGTGCATCAACCTGCAGCGCGACGACCTGCTCACCTCCACCCACCGCGGCCACGGCCACACGCTCGCCAAGGGGGCCGACACGACGAAGATGATGTGCGAGCTGTTCGGCCGCGCCACGGGGTACAACAAAGGCAAGGGCGGCTCGATGCACATCGCCGACTTCTCGGTCGGCATGCTGGGCGCGAACGGCGTGGTGGCGGCCGGCATCCCGATCGCCACCGGCGCTGCGCACGCGCTGAAGATCCGCAAGCTGCCACACATCGTGGCCTGTTTTTTCGGTGACGGCGCGGCGAACCGCGGGCCCTTCCTCGAGGGCCTGAACTGGGCCGCGGTGTACCGCCTGCCGGTGCTGTTCGTCTGCGAAGACAACCGCATCTCGGCGACCACGCCGACCGGCACCATGACGGCCGGCGACGGCGTGTCGGCGCGCGCCGAATCGTTCGGCATCGCCGCGTGCAAGGTCGACGGCAACGACGCTCGGGCCGTCGACGCGGCCGCCGCGCGCCTGATCGGCGAGGTGCGCGCCGGCGGCGGCCCGCGCCTGCTGCACGCGGTCACGTACCGCTTCAAGGGCCATGTGTCGGTCGACCCCGGCACGTACCGCGACGCCGCCGAAGTCGAAGCGGCGCAGCGCAACGACCCGCTGCTGATCACCCAGGGCCAGTTGCGCGCTGCCGGTGCCACGCCAGCCGACATCGACGCGATCGACCGTGCCGCATCGGCCGAAATCGCGGCGGCGCTGCAGGCCGCCGAGGCCGCGCCGTGGCCAAGCGCAGCCGCCGCCTACGACGACATCATGAGCACCGGCGCCGGGGTGTGGCGATGAGCGCGCTGGCAGCAGCCCCCACCGCTATGCAGACCTTGAGCTACGCGCAGGCCGCCGCGCTCGCATTGCGCGAGGCGATGCGTGCCGATGCCTCGGTGGTGGCACTCGGCGAGGACCTGGGCCGTGGCGGCGTGTTCGGCCAGTACCGCGAACTGCAGGCCGAGTTCGGCGCGGAGCGCATCATCGACACACCGATCTCGGAGGCCAACATCATGGGCGCGGCCGTGGGCATGGCGCTCACCGGGTTGCGCCCGGTGGTGGAAATGCGCGTCATCGACTTCGCGCTGTGCGCGATGGACGAGATCGTCAACCAGGCGGCGAAGAACCGCTACATGTTCGGCGGCCAGGGCCGCGTGCCGCTGGTCGCGCGCCTGCCCATCGGCATCTGGTCGGCGTCGGCAGCGCAGCATTCGCAGTCGCTCGAAGCCTGGTTCGCCCATCTGCCAGGGCTGGTGGTGGCCACGCCCGCGACACCGCAAGACAACTATTCGCTGCTGAAGGCGTCGCTGGCGTCGGGCGACCCGGTGATCTACCTGGAGCACAAGGAACTGTGGGGCCTGCAGGGCGCGGTGGACACCGCCCTCGAGGTGCCGCTGGGCCGCGCGAACCTGCTGCGCGAAGGCACCGACCTGACGATCGTGACCTGGTCGCGCGGCGTCGGCGAAACGCTGCAGGCGCTCGAGCTCCCCAGCCTGAAGGGCGTGAGCGCCGACGTCCTCGACCTGCGCACGCTGTGGCCGTGGGACCAGGAAGCGGTGTTTCGCTCCGCCGCCAGGACCGGCCGGCTGCTGGTGGTGCACGAAGCGGTGCAGGTCGCCGGCTTCGGCGCCGAAGTGGCGGCGAGTGCGGCGCAAGCCACCGGTTGCCGCGTGCGGCGCCTGGGCGCGCCGCGCATTCCGGTTGGTTATGCGCAGGTGCTCGAAAACGAGGCCCGCCTGTCGCCCGAGAAGGTGGCGACGGCGGTGCTGGCGCTTTTGGAGTCGAAACGATGACGCGTCCGACCACGCCAGCACGGAAGGCCGGGGCGCCGACATGAACCATCGCGGCAGAGCCATCGTCACCGGTGCGGCAAGCGGCATCGGCGCGGCGACGCTGCTCGTGCTGGCGCGCAGCGGCCACGACGTGGTGGGCATCGACATCGACGAAGCCGGCTTGAACCGCAGCGTGAAGGCGGCGCACGAACTCGGCGGCAAGCACCTGGCGCTGGTTGCCGACGTTGCCGACGAACCCGCGCTGGTCGCGGCCTTCGAGCGCGCTGCCGCCTTCCTCGGCGGGCTCGATGCACTCGCCACCTGCGCGGGCATCGCCGAGAGCACACCGTTCATGGAACTCGGCTCGGCGACCTTCCAGCGCGTGCACGACGTCAACGTGATCGGCACTTTCCTGTGCCTGCGCGAAGCCGCGCGCCACATGGGCCCGGGCGGGCGGATGTGCACGGTGGCCAGCGTGGCAGGCCTGCGCGGCGGCGGCCTGCTGGGCACCGCCGCCTACGCCTCCAGCAAGGGTGCGGTGCTGGCACTGACGAAAAACGCCGCGCGCTCGCTCGCAGCGTCGGGCCTGAGCGTGAACTGCGTGGCGCCGGGCCCCACGCTCACGCCGATGCTCGAGCCGGCGTGGCAAGACCCGGCAAAGCGCGCCCGCGTCGAAGCGATGACGGCCCAGAACCGCACCGCCGCGCCCGAGGAAATTGCCAACAGCATCGCCTTCCTGCTGTCGCCCCAGGCGTCCAACGTCACCGGCGCGACGCTGGTCAGCGACGGCGGACTGGTGATGTACTGACAGCGAAACCCTGAACCTCGAGACTTGCGCCCGACCCATCTCACCCATCACACCCAGGAGACAACCCCATGACGATCAATACCCCCTCGCTCGGCCGCCGCAGCCTCATCCAGGGCACCGCCGCCGCCGGCGCACTGGCCACGTTCGGCCGGCCGGTGTTCGCCCAGGCCGCCGAATTCACGCTCAAGTGGGCGAACAACATTCCGATCACGCACCCGTCGAACATTCGCGCGCGCGAAGCGGTCGACGCGATCAAGCGCGAGACGAACGGCAAGGTCGATATCCAGATCTTCCCGAACAACCAGCTCGGCGGCGACACCGACATGTTGTCGCAGGTGCGCTCCGGCGCAATCGACATCTTTCCGCTGTCGGGCCTGATCCTGCAGACGCTCGTGCCGCTGGCCGGCATCAACGGCCTGGCGTTTGCGTTTAAGGACTACCAGACCGTGTGGGCGGCGATGGACGGCGAGCTCGGCGCCTTCATCCGCGCCGCGATCGCGAAGGTGAACCTGCACAGCTTCGACCGCATCCTGGACAACGGTTTTCGCAACATCACGACGTCGACGAAGCCGATCAACAGCGCCGCCGACCTGCAGGGCTTCAAGATCCGCGTGCCGGTGAGCCCGCTGTGGACGTCGATGTTCAAGGCCTTCGGTGCCGCGCCGACCGGCATCAATTTCAGCGAGGTGTATTCGGCACTGCAGACCAAGGTGGTCGAAGGCCAGGAGAACCCGCTCGCGATCATCGACATCGCCAAGCTCTACGAAGTGCAGAAGTACGTGTCGATGACCGGCCACATGTGGGACGGCCAGTGGATTCTGGCCAACGGAAAGCGCTGGGCCTCGCTGCCGGCCGACGTGCAGGCCGTCATCACGAAACACCTCACCGCCGCGGTGCTGGCGCAGCGCGACGACATCCGGCACCTGCCCACCCGCCTGGAGGCGCAGCTCAAGGCGAAGGGCATGATCTTCAACTACCCCGAGGTGAAGAGCTTCCGCGACGCGTTGTCGAAAGCCGG
>JANNKS010000102.1:0-9318 GCA_031396425.1 Rhizobacter sp.
ACCGGCTGCTCGATGATCGTGAAGGCGGCGGAAGAAACGCCGGCGTCGCCCGCCGAGCTGGTCCGCGCCTTTGCCGATGCGGGCCTTCCGCCCGGTGTGCTGGGCCTGGTGTACGGCACGCCGGCGGAAATTTCCAGCTACCTGATTGCGCACCCCATCATCCGCAAGATCACATTCACCGGCTCCACGCCCGTGGGCAAGCAGCTGGCGGCGATGGCCGGCCAGCACATGAAGCGCGTGACGATGGAACTCGGCGGCCACGCGCCGGTGATCGTTGCGGAAGACGCCGACGTGGCGCTCGCGGTCAAGTCCGCCGGCGCGGCGAAGTTCCGCAACGCGGGGCAGGTGTGCATTTCGCCGACACGATTCCTGGTGCACGAGAGCATCGCCAAGGAATTCGCCAGCGCGCTGGTGAAGCAGGCGCAGGGCCTGAAGGTGGGCGATGGGCTGACCGAGGGCACGCAGATGGGGCCGCTGGCCAACCCGCGCCGCCTGACGGCGATGGCCGAGTTCACGCGCGACGCGGTGAAGCAGGGCGCCACGCTGCTCGCCGGCGGCGAGCGCATCGGCGACGCGGGAAATTTCTGGCAGCCCACCGTGCTGGCCGACGTGCCGCAAGGCGCCAAAGTGTTCAACGACGAACCGTTCGGCCCAATGGCGGCGATCCAGAGTTTCAACACGCTCGACGCAGCCATCGCGGAAGCGAACCGCCTGCCCTACGGCCTGGCCGGCTACGCGTTCACGCGTTCGCTGAAAAACGCCGACCTGCTGACGCGCCGGGTCGCAGTGGGCATGTTGTGGATCAACATGCCGGCGATGCCCTCGGCCGAAATGCCGTTCGGCGGCATCAAGGATTCGGGCTACGGCTCGGAAGGCGGGCCCGAGGCGGTGGAGGCTTACCTCAATGTGCGTTCGGTGGCGGTGATGAACGTCTGAACGCGCGCCGTTCGGTTCCAGGCAGCGCCCCCCATGCTCGCCGCCTTGCTCATCTGCGCCAGCGCCGCAGTCATCCTCGCACTCGGCCTGGTACACCTGTTCTACACCTTCGTCGGAAAGAAACTGCTGCCGCGCGACGCGGCGGTGCTGAGCTCAATGCAGGCCGGTTCGCCGAACCTGACCCGCAAGACAACGATGTGGCACGCCTGGGTCGGCTTCAACGCGAGCCACAGCCTGGGGGCGATTCTGTTCGGCCTGCTCTACATCCACCTCGCCATCTGGCAGCCGGCGCTGCTGTTCGGCTCGCTGTTCCTGTGCGGCCTGGGGCTCGCGTGCCTGCTGGCTTACCTTTGGCTGGGCTGGCGCTACTGGTTCAGCGTGCCGTTTCGCGGCATCGCGCTGGCCACGATGCTGTTCATTGCCGGATGGGTGGCGAGCGGCCTGGCCTGATCTGCAAGGGGGCCATGCGTCACCGCGTCTCGGCGGCAGGCGAAGCAGGTTTCAGCGCTTCTTCACGGCAGGCGCAGCGCCCACCCGGCGCAACACCGCCTGCAATTCGGCCTGCACCTGGGCCGGGAAACCCGAACTGCCCCAACGCGCATCAGCCACCAGCGCCTGCAGGTTGCCGGTGGAACCGGCCGTATCCACCCAGCCTTTCGCGAGGCGGTTCGCTACCCACGGGAAACGCTCGCACAGCGCTTTCGGTCGCGCGTCGGCCGGGAATGCCACCAGCCAGTCGATCGCGAAGCCGGCCAGCATGCGTTCGGCCGGCGTGGGCTTGCTGTCTTTGAGGCGGCCGAAATTGATCGACAGCGGGTCCCGGTCGATACCGTCGTCGGCCGGCGCCGCCGGCTTGGTTTGCGGCACGCTGGCGACCTGAATCTGTTCGAAATCGATGCTGCCCGACGGCCGGAATTCGAGGGTGTTGTTCGACATGTTCAGCCTGGATTCATGCAGGGTTTGCGGTGAACAAATTCTAGGTGGGCCTGCCCGGCGAGCCACGCCGCAGGCGCGCCGTGACCGTGTGCGGTGTCACGCGGATTCGAGCGGCGTGGCGTGTGCCATGATGCGCAGCAGATGAACTGGCAGACGGCTGAACAGCTGCGCGATGTGCTCAAGCGCTTCGAGGTGCGCTCGCTGGCCGTGCAAGGACACAAACATGCGGCGGTGGCGGTGGCGCACACCGAGGCCGGTTTCGGCGCCGAGGTCGAGGGCCTGCCCCGGCACGATGCGTGGAGCACGGCGAGCGCGCTGCTGCTGACGCGCCGCGCGTCGGCGCTGCGGGCCCATGCCGGCCAGTGGGCGATGCCCGGCGGGCGCATCGACGCGGGCGAGACGCCAGAGCAGGCGGCCCTGCGTGAACTCTCGGAAGAAGTGGGCCTGATACTGGAGCCGCCGCAGGTGCTGGGCCGCCTGGACGACTACATCACGCGCTCGGGTTACGTGATCACGCCGGTCGTGGTGTGGGCCGGCGCCGCGCAAGACGTGCGGCCCAACGCGGCCGAGGTGGCGAGCATCCACCGCATCCCGGTGCAGGAGCTGTTGCGTGCGGACGCACCGCTGCTCAACCAGGTGCGCGGCGCCGCCCATCCGGTGCTGCGCATGCCCATCGGCGAGCGCTGGATCGCCGCACCCACGGCGGCGTTTCTCTACCAGTTCCGCGAGTGGTGCGTGTTCGGGCGCGAAACGCGCGTGGCGCATTTCGACCAGCCGGTGTTTGCGTGGAAGTGAACGGCAGGGCGGTGCGATGATCAGGGCCCATGAAACCGTTTCGCATCGGCTCGGGCGCCGGATATGCCGGTGACCGCATCGACCCGGCACTCGCGCTGGCCGAGCACGGTGCGCTCGATGCGCTGGTGTTCGAGTGCCTGGCCGAGCGCACCATCGCGCTCGCGCAGTTGCGCCGCATGCGCGACCCGCAGCACGGCCACGACCCGCTGCTCGAAGCGCGAATGCGCGCCGTGCTGCCGGCGTGCGTTCGCCAGGGCGTGACGATCATCAGCAACATGGGGGCGGCCCACCCCGAGGCGGCCGGTGCCGCCGTGCTGGCGGTGGCGCGTGAACTCGGGCTGGCGCGGCTGCGCGTGGCGGTGGTGACCGGCGACGACGTGCTGAACTGGGTGCATGCCCACGACGTGGCGCTGCTGGACAGCCCGCAGCGCGCGTCCGACCTCGGCGAGCAGCTGATTTCGGCGAACGCCTACCTCGGCGCCGACGCCTTGCTGCCGGCGCTGGCGAGCGGCGCCGACGTGGTCATCACCGGCCGCGTTGCCGACCCGGCGTTGTTCCTTGCGCCGCTGATGCACGCCTTCGGCTGGCGCGCCGATGACTGGGCGCAGCTCGGCCAGGGCGTGCTGGTGGGCCACCTGCTGGAGTGCGCCGCACAGGTGAGCGGCGGCTACATCGCCGACCCCGGCCACTTCGACGTGCCGGACCTGCACGACGTCGGCTTTCCGCTCGCCGAGGTGCAGCCCGACGGCGCGGCCGTCATAACCAAGCTCGCCGGCACTGGCGGGCGCGTGGACCGGCTCACCTGCACGGCCCAGCTGCTCTACGAGATCGAAGACCCCGCGCGCTACCTGCAGCCCGATGTGGTGGCCGATTTTTCGCAGGTGCGCCTGCATGAGCAGGGCCCCGACCGTGTGCGGATCAGCGGCGCGAGTGGCACGGCCCGGCCCGAATTGCTGAAGGCCACACTGGGTTACCGCGACGGCTGGATCGGCGAAGGCCAGATTTCCTACGCCGGCCCAGGCGCACGCGAACGCGGCGCGCTGGCACTGCAGGTGCTGGAACAGCGTTTGCGCCTGCTGGGTCTCGCTGGACTTGAACACCGCTCCGAGCTGATCGGCGTCAGCGCGATGCACGGGCCGCACCTCGGCGGCGACCGCACGCCGTACGAGGTGCGCGCGCGCCTGACGGTGCGCTGCAGCACCGTGGCGCAGGCCGAACGCGTGGGCCAGGAGGTCGAGGCGATGTACCTCAACGGCCCGGCGGGCGGCGGTGGTGTCACGCAGTCGGTGCGCGAGGTGATCGCCGCCGCTTCGGCGCTGGTGCCGCGCGAGGCGGTGCGTTGCGCGATGCGCATCCTGGAGCTGTGAGATGAGGTTGCACGACATCGCCATCGCCCGCTCCGGGGACAAGGGCAACCGCGCGACGCTGAGCGTGATCGCGATCGACCCCGCGAACTACCCGCTGATCGAACGTCTGCTCACCGCCGAACGAGTGCAGGCGCACTACCGTGGCACGGTGCAGGGCGCGGTGCAGCGCTACACGCTGCCCCACCTGGGGGCAGTGCACTTCGTATTACACGACGCACTGGGCGGCGGCGTGACACGATCGCTGGCGCTGGACGCGCATGGCAAGACGCTGAGCGCGGCGATCCTGGACCTCACGCTTGACGAGGCGCCGCGTCGCTGACAATCACTGCTTTCGCATCCGCCCACCCTCGAAGGACCCCTCATGCGTTTGATCACCCGCCGCCTCGCCCTGTTCTCGGGCGCCCTGCTCTGCGCGAGCGCTTCGTTGGCGCAGCCGTATCCGAACAAACCGATCCGCGCCGTCGTGCCGTTCGCTGCCGGCAGCGCCACAGACCAGATCGGCCGCGCCTTCGCCGAGAAAATGTCGGCCACGCTCGGCCAGCCCATCGTCATCGACAACAAACCCGGCGCGAGCGGCATGCTCGGCGCCGACATCGTCGCCAAGGCCCCGGCCGACGGCTACACGATCCTGGTCGGCACGAACAGCACCAATGCCGCGCTGAAATACCTGATGAAGAAGCTGCCCTACGACCAGGACACCGCCTTCACGCCGGTGGGCTACATCGGCTCAGTGCCGCTGATGGTGGCGGTGAACAACGACGTGCCGGCGAAGACGCTGAAGGAATTCGTCGACCTGGCCAAGGCCAAACCCGGGCAGGTGAGCTTCGCCTACGCCAGCACCTCGCAGCAGGTGTCGTCGGAAGTGCTCGCCAGCATGGCCGGCATCCAGATGAACCCGATTCCGTACAAGAGCGGCCCGGCCGCGATGACCGACCTGATCGGCGGCCAGGTGATGATGTTCACCGCCGACTTCGCGGTCACCGTGCCGCAGCACAAGGCCGGCAAGATCCGCGGCCTGGCGGTCACGTCGACGAAGCGCGCCGCGGCCGTGCCCGAACTGCCCACCGTCAACGAAGCACTCGGCCTGAAGGACTACGAACTGATCGCCTACTTCGCCGTCTTCGCGCCCGCCGGCACGCCGCCCGACGTGGTGGCGAAGCTGAACCAGGCCATCAATGCGGCGGCCAACAGCAAGGACGTGCAGGACAAGTTCGCGCCCAATGGCTTCAGCGTCGAGCCCGGTACGCCCGAGGCCCTGGCGCAGCGCAACAAGGTCGAGACGGCGAAGTGGGCGAAGGCGATTCAGGACGCGAAGATCGAACCGCAATAGGGAGCAGTGCGCAGCGGGCCGCAGCCAGCAGCGGCCTGCGCCGACGCGGGCCCAGGGTCGATCGCGATCGCCGTTGCACCGGCCGCAACCCCGACCGCTACCCCGGCTGCAACCCCGCCACCGCCCGCTCGAACGCCGCCAGCACCTCGTCGACCTCGGCTTCACCCATCGCCGACGACACGCAACTGAGCCCGCGGTGCGAAATGATCACCCCGCTGCACAGCAGCGCGCGGTGCAGCCGGTCGAGCCAGTCGAACGCTGCGGCGTCCTGCGGCACATCGCGGTAGTTGCTCAGCGGCCGCTCGCTCGGCACGATCTGGAACAGCGAGCCATCGCCCGACGCCTGCGCCTTCTGCCCGGCCGCGCGAAAGATCTGGTTCAGACCGTCGCGCATGCGCAGGCCCATCGCGTCGAGCCGCGCGTGCATCGCCGGGGTGAGCTTGTTCAGCGTCGCCAGTCCAGCCGCGGCCGACAGCGGATTGCCGCTGTAGGTGCCGCCCGAGATCACCCGCGACCCCGCACAGGCCGGGTCGAGCAGCGCCATGATGTCGGCACGCCCGCCGATGGCGCCGATCGGCAGGCCACCGCCGATGATCTTGCCGAACGCCGTCAGGTCCGGCTTGCCCCCATAGCGGCCCTGTGCGCCGGCCTGCCCGAGGCGGAACGCGATGACCTCGTCGAAGATCAGCACGATGCCGTACTGGCGCGTGATCTGATGCAGGAAGTCGAGAAAGCCGGGCTGCGGCAGCACCATGCCGGCACGGTTCGACAGCGGTTCGAACAGCAGCGCCGCCATGTCCTTGCCGTGCTGCGCCAACAGGCGTTCGACACCGGAGCGGTCGTTGAAGGGCAGCACCAGCACGTCGTCGCCCACCGTGGGCGACAGGCCGCCCGAACTCGGCACACTCTGCGGCGCCTGGGCCGAGCCCCAGTTCGCCGGCGTCGACGAGAAGCTCACCTGCACGTAGTCGTAGTAGCCGTGGTAGGCGCCCTCGAACTTCGCGATCCGGTGGCGGCCGGTGAAGGCGCGCGCGAGCTTGACGGCCATCATCACCGCTTCGGTGCCCGAACTTCGGAAGTGCACCTGCCGCACCGACGGCACGCGCTCGCACATCAGCCGGGCGAGCGCCACTTCGGGCTCGTCGGGCTCGGAGAAACTGACGCCGCGCTGCACCTGTTCGACGATCGCCGCGCTCACGTCCGCGTCGGCGTGCCCGTGGATCAACGCCGTCATGTTGTTCAGGCAGTCGATGCGTTGATCTCCGTCGATGTCGGTGAGGCGGCAGCCTTTGCCCGAACGCGCATAGATCGGGTACGGCTTGAAGTGGTAGTGCAGCCGCGACGTGGCGCCGGGAATGAGCTGGCTGGCCTGCGCATGCAGGCGCGCGGTTGCCGAGCCGGGTTCGAGGAAGCGCGCTGTCTTGGTCAATTGCAGTGTGCTTTGGTTCATCAAGTGCTCCTTGCATTGGCCAAGCCGGACCCTTCAAGCGGTCAGATCGTCACACTCCCCACACTCGCCCCACCGCACACATACAGTACCTGCCCGGTGACAAAACTGTTCCCCGGCTCGACGAAGAAATCCACCGCGCGCGCCACGTCTTCGGGCGTGCCCAGGCGCTTGACCGGAATCGCTTCCGCCAGCTTGCGTTCGCGTTCGCTCTCGGCGGGCACGACCTCGTGGAACATCTCGGTGCCGCGGATCGGCCCGGGGGCGACCACATTGACGGTGATGCCCTCGGGCGCGAGTTCGAGCGCCCAGGTGCGCGCCATGCCGATCAAACCGGCCTTGGTGGCCGAATAGACACTGCGCGTCGCCAGGCCGAGCGCGCCGCGCGACGACAGCAGCACGATGCGCCCGAAGCGCGCCGCGCGCATGGCAGGCAGCGCAGCCTGAACCAGCGTGATGGCGCTGCCCAGGTGCAGTTCGGTGAGGGTGTCGAGGTCGTCGAGTTGCACGTCGGCCAGCAAGGCCGGGCGGATGATGCCGGCGTTGTGCACCACCGTCGTGATCGCGAAGCGTTGCGCCAGCTCGCGCGCGGCCTGCGCTGTGGCGGCTCGGTCGGCGAGGTCGACGCTGAGGCTGTGCAGGCGCGGATGCGTGATATCCGTGGGCCGCCGCGCCAGCGCGACCACTTCGAAGCCGCTGGCCAGCAGGTGCTCGCAGATCACCTTGCCGATGCCGGTGCTGGTGCCGGTGACCAGTGCAGTTCCGCCACTCATGGTGATGAACTCACGAGCGCCAACACCCGCAGCGGGCTGCCGCTGCCTTGCTGGATTTTCAGCGGCGGGCAGATCAGCACGCTGCCGGTGGCCGGCAACTGATCGAGGTTGGTGAGGCACTGCAATCCATAGCGCCCTGCGCCGTGCATGAAGTAATGGCAGGGGTAGGGCGGGCGCAGGTGATAGCCCTGGCCGGCGTCGGTGCCGATCGCCTCGGAACCGAAGCCCAGCACGTCACGCTGTTCGACCAGGAACTGCACCGCCTCGCTGCTCGGGCCGGGCGTGTGCTGGCCGGTCTCGTCGAAGTTCTGGTAGGCCTCGGGGTCGTGGCGTTTGCTCCAGTCGGTGCGCATCAGCACCCAGCTGCCTGCCGCAATCCGCCCGTGCGCGGTTTCGAAGGCTTCGATGTCGGCGACCGTCATCAGGTAGTCGGGGTCCTGCAGCGCCTGCTCATGGCAGTCGATCACGCATGCCGGGGCGACGAAGTGCTGCACTGGAATCGTGTCCACTGCATTGTTGGCCAGGTGCCGGCCCGAGATCCAGTGGATCGGCGCGTCGAAGTGCGTGCCGGTGTGTTCGCCGCAGGAAAAATTGTTCCAGTACCAGCCCGGGCCGCGTTCGTCGTAGCGTGATACCTCTTCGATGCGGAACGGCCAGCACTGGCCCATCTCGGGCGGCAGCGCGATCTGCGGGAATTCGGGGGTGAGGGTCTGGGTGAGGTCGACGACGCGGATGCCGCCAGTATTGAGGGCACCAGCGAGAGCGGACAGGAGTTGGGTGTTGGTCATGGCGTCACTGGGCGCAGTGGGCCCCGACTTTCGTCGGGGTGACGAGGCTTGGGGTTTTCGGTGCGGCGGGCTGGCTTCATGGCCTCATCCTCCCGTTGCGAGTTCACGTTCCAGTACCTTGGGGTTGTCGCGCCAACGCTCGAGCCACTCCTGCGCCACGTCGCCGGGGTAGACGTCTTCGACGCCATCGCGCAGCGCCTTCACGACCGCGCTGGCGAGTGCGTCGGGGCTGAGTTTGGGCGGCGGCATGTTCTGGTTCCACTCGTCGTCGATCGGCCCCGGAAACACATTGAGCACGCGGATGCCGGCCGGGCGCATCTCGGCGCGTTGGCATTGGGCGAGCGAAAACGCCGCCGCCTTGCTCGCCGAAAACGTGCCGTGCGGCGGGAAGTTCGCCAGCGCGTAGATCGACAGCAGATTCACCCACGCGGTCGCGTGCGCCGCGCCATCGGCCGCGCGGCCTTTCAGCGCCGGGCCGAATTCCTGCGCGAGGCGCAGCGCGCCGAAGTAGTTGATGTCCATCTCGGCCTGCGCCGCGTCCAGCCCGCGCCGCGCGGCGATGCCGAACGTGCGGTGCACCTCGGCGTTGTTGATCACGATGTCGACCTTGCCGCCGATCTCGCCGGCCAGCGCTGCCACCGAACGGCCGTTCGTCATGTCCAGCGGCACCAGGCTGACCTGCGGCAGCGCGGTGATGTCTTCGAGCCCCGAGCCATGGCGCTTCCACGGTTCGGCGTGGCCGGCCCAGACCAGGTCGGCACCGGCGTTCACGAGCGCGCGCACCAGCGCCTGGCCGACGCCGGTCATCACGTCGGTGACGAGCACCTTGCGGAATTTCGGGTCGCTGGTCATCTCGCGCAGCATCTTGTCGTCGGCCATGTGGGCACCTCCGTCTGGGGGGAATCCGATCAGCACCGCCTGCCCGGCGCGGTCCAGCCGCGCGCCG
>JANNKS010000105.1:0-2638 GCA_031396425.1 Rhizobacter sp.
TTTTGCAGAATCACGGGCGCAAGATGCACGAGCACGATCAACCCGTTCTCAAGAGCGATCTGCTCGGCAAAGGTTTCGCCTTCCTGATACGCGGCGGGAGTCTCCGACCAATCGCGAATGGTTTGCATCCACGAACCGGCAGACCTTCCGAACAACCCACCAAACACATCCAGGGTCTGCCCAATGACCTTACCCGCCTCCAAATTCAATATTTGTTCGGCAGAGCGGTTGAGGAACGAAATTCGATTGTTTGCACCCGTGACCAATACGCCGTCTGCAACTGCCTCAAGAATGGCTTGTGAGCCGAGCAAGGCCGCAGCCCGGAACAATTCGGTCGAGAAGGCCATGTCGCGTTCGAACGCCGAGCTGCCCAGCTCGTATTCCCTGGCCAGCGTGTAGATCGCCTGGGCATACCCCTGCGAGGCCGACTGCTCCAGGAACACACGCGCGCCGAACGGGTTGGGCGAACCGTCTTCGTTCGACTCGCCCGAGCGCATCATCATCGCGGCGCTGTACTGCGATTCCGAGTCGCCCGCAATGGCGCAGGCCAGGTAGATCCGGAATGCGATCCGGTGTTCGCCGAGGGTGTACAGAATCGGTGCGCGCCAGCACATGAGCGCTGGTTCGGGCGCCGCGCGCGACGGCGGCGCAAACACGAGCAACGCAAAAACCGTGGCAACCAGAGACAGGCGACGGACCATGGCGCACCTCCTGCCGCCAAGTTAACGGGCCCTGTCGGCGGCGACACCATGAATAGCGGCGCAAACGTGCCATTTCTTTAGGGCCTGCCGCGCGCTTTGCGGCAAGGCGTCGATTTGGTCCGCTCGAGGTCGAAGCGAGCGTGCAATATCGCCGCAGCGGCGCCCTGCCTGACCTCACCTCCCAACGTGAAAAGGGCCGCAGTCGCGGCCCGAGGTTGAGACTCCTGGAGCTCCAGGAGCGGCTTCAGCCCTTGCCGTGCTTGGCGATCAACGCCTTGGCCGATTCGAGCAGCGCCGCGCCCTTGAAGCCGCGCTTGTCCATGTCGGCGACCCACTCGTCGTCGACCTTGCTCGAGAGTTTCACGAATTCAGCCGTCTCTGCGGCCGAGAAGGTGTGGATCGTGTTGCCACGATCGGTGGCCGACTTGCGGCCGATCGGGTCGTTGCCCTGTTGTGTCTTGCCCAGCCATGCCGAGGTGGCCAGGCCCGAATTGGCGTCGATCACCTTCTTCAGGTCGGGGCCGAGCGATTCGTACTTCGCCTTGTTCATCGCCATCACGAAGGTGGTGGTGTACAGCGCCGGGCTGTTCGCGGGGAACTCGCTGTGGAACTTGGTCAGCTCGTGCACTTTCACCGAGGGCACCACCTCCCAGGGAATCGCGCAGGCCTCGACGGTGCCCTTGCTCAGCGCATCCGGAATCTGCGGCAGCGGCATGCCCACCGGCGTGGCGCCCAGTGAACCGAGCATCTTGGTGATCTGGCGGGTCGGGCCGCGCACCTTCATGCCCTTCAGGTCGGCCGCGCTGTTGATCGGCTTGTTCGCCGAATGGAACATGCCCGGGCCATGCACGTGCAACGCCAGCACCTGGGTTTCCTTGAACTCATCCGGGCACTGGGTCTGGAAGTACTCGTAGTAGGCCTTCGACGTCGCTTCGGCGTTGTTCATGATGAACGGCAGTTCGAACACCTCGATGCGCGGAAAGCGCCCGGCGGTGCTGCCGCAAACCGTCCAGATCACGTCGACCACGCCGTCGCGCGCCTGGTCGTACAGCTGCACCGGCGTGCCGCCGAGCTGCATGGCCGGATAGGCCTCGAACTTGATGCGCCCACCGGAGTCTTTCTCGACCTTCTCCATCCACGGCTTGTGCATCGACAGCCAGACGTTGGACAGCGGCGCCATGAAGGTGTGGAACTTCAGCGTGACGCTTTGCTGCGCCAGGCCGATCAGGTGCGGAACACCGAGCGCAGAGACAGCTGCGCCTTGCAGCAGGGAACGACGTTTCATTCAGACTCTCCTTGGGAACACGGGACTGGCGGGACGAACGGGAACTTAACGGTCTGGTCACGCCCCAGACCCCCGGGAATACCCCTAGCCGACGTACTTCACCAGCCACAACGAGATCGGCGGGAAGAACAGCAGCAACAGCGTGCGCAAGGTGTCGCTGATCAGAAACGGCATCACACCGCGGTAACTCTCCGAAATCGGCACGTCGCGCGCCAGCGAGTTGACCACATACACATTCAGCCCGACCGGTGGCGCCAGCAGCCCGAAGCCCACCGTCATCAGCACCATGATGCCGAACCAGATCGCGACACTTTCCTTGGGCATGCCGAAGTCCAGCCCGATGACCATCGGAAAGAAGATCGGAACAGTCAGCAGGATCATCGACAGCTCGTCCATCACCGCGCCCAGAACGACGTAGAACAACAGGATCGCACTGACCACCGCCACCGGCGAAAGACCCCACGACAACACCGATGCGGCCAGCTGCGCGGGCACCTGGGTGTGGGCGAGCGCCGAATTCATCAGGTCGGCGCCGAGGAAGATCATGAAGATCCTGGCCGAGGCCTCGGCCGTCGAATAGAAGCACTGCTTGAACTTGTCCCAGGTGATTTCGCGCTTGGCCAGTGCCGCAACGAACGTGGCTGCGGCACCC